>JAEYVW010000376.1 GCA_023429365.1 Bacteroidota bacterium | reverse complement strand
CATCCCCCTTTCCTTTTGCGCGTCATCGACAGTCGACAGGCTTTGTACCCAGGTGGGTAGCCAGGAAAAAAAAGCCCAGAGTCCTATAAGCATTGTACCGAAGATCATGGCACCCGTGATCACATTTGATCGCTGCGACGAGGAGAAAAGTCCGGCTACCGAATTTTGAACATTAGTTTTTTGTGCATTGGTCTCTTTCCAGTAAGCCGATTCCCTGATCAAAAAAATACCAAGCAACGAAATGCCCAGGGGGATCATACCGATCATAAAGCCCTCGCGCCATGAACTGACGATGTAGTTAATTAATCCGGCAGAGAAAATACCAACCGGGAAAGCAATAGACAGGATACCCACTGCGATGGCCCGGGTTTTTTTGGGCCAGACCTCACTCAGCAGTGTAAAGGCGATCACCAACACGCCTCCCACGCCAAATCCGCTCATAAACCGACAAGCTACTACTCCTGCCCAGTGCGTCATCCATCCGGTGAGTACGGTTAAGAGCCCATAGCAACCTATCGCCAGCAAAAGCGATTTTTTTCTTCCGATCCTGTCGCTGACGATGCCCCAGGTAAATCCGCCAATCGCCCACCCAAAAATAAAAATGGCATTGATGTAAGCGCTTACCCGGTTCAATTGATCCGGATCGGTGTATCCCAGCAGTTCCCTCGCTGCAACGGGCAAATACACACTCATCAAAGTAGATACTGCGCCGCCCAGGGTACTTGCAACAAAACAAACCGAAAACAATGTTGCCTGGTAGGGCACAGGTAAACGGGCTTCCTGGTTAATATTGATGGAGGTATCCATGTCCTGATAGATAGTTTGTTTAAATGAACACTAGCGAATTAACTGGTCGAAGGTTAAGGAAATAAAATAGATTGCACCTACTGAAGGAGAACCATAGGCATGGTAAACGCGATGATTGAGCAGGTTGTTTGCACCAATTTTTACAACCGACTTTAATTGCGGAACAGTGTAACTGGCAACTACATCGATCGTAGAAAATGCGTTGATCCTGCCCGGCCTGAGTTCGTTGAATGAACCGTACCAGTCATATGCATTTTGCCAGCGCCATGCCAGGTTAAACCCTAACCGCTTTGTGATATTGCTGTTACCAAAAGTTACCGTTGTTCGCCAATCCGGTGTGTTGAATGCAGGCACGTTGTTGGGGTTGGCATCCTTGATATCAAAAGATGACCAGGTGGTATTGAAACCTGCGGTATAGCCTTTGTTAAACATGTAAGTAATGCCCGCTGTAGCTCCCTGGGAGGTTACCTTATCGGAAGCATTGGTGTATAGTTGGTATAAGGTCATGTCGCCGTTCAACAGATCAGCAGCGGCTGCCGGATTGATAGTACCATCACTACCCAAAACCGGGCTGTTAGGTTGCATAACGACCTGGTTGATGATAAAGTCGGTATAGGTGCTGAAATAGTAATTGGCGTCAACAAATACCTTATTGTTAAATAATGCCTTGTATCCAACCTCAAATGCTCTCATTAATTCAGGTTTGATATAAGCGACGTCGGATTTCACCAGTTTATCCTTATGTGCCATGATTGCATCCTGCGGTGATGAGCCACTGCCTACCGCCTGACCGAATGCAGGACCAAATACTCCCATCGAAGCCGCCGTTACCGAGTTCTCATACACATTCATACCCTTGCTATTGTTTGGTACGCCACCAAGGATCGTGATTGGTCCGGCATTTAGCTTAATGTACTGGTCAACCGGTGTGGGATTTCTGAATCCGGTTTGAAAGGAGGCGCGGAAATTGTGAACCTTTGCGGCTGTGTACACAGCCGAAAACCGGGGTGTGAAGTTGCCATCAAAATTTTCATTTTTATCATAGCGGATCGAAGCAGTTAGCTTCAGCTTTTCTTCAAGTAGTTTTTTTGAGACCTGGGTAAATACGCCATATTCTTTAATTGTGATCTTTTGGTTCTTGTCGTCAAACAGTGTACCGTCGGTGAACATATTGTACTTTCTAAAATTCCCACCTACAAGTACATCCACCACTTTCAACACATTGCTGAAATCATATTGCGCTTCGGTGTGAAAAAATTTGCTGTTGCTGAAAATACCAGCGCCTCCCATTCCTCTAAATTGTATGAGTCTGTCCTTTTCGCGATTGAAGTCAGCGGAACCCGGCGCCATCCTGCCCTGATCGGCAAAGGCACGGGCCGCGGCATGGTTAGCGCCGGTCACACCGCCAATATTGCCATTGTACGCCTGCGTATATCGGTCAAACCAGACATCGTCAGCCTGCTGCGCGCTCACTACGTTGCCAGCCAGGTCGCGTACCCAAGTGCGGTTGATAAGTTGACCGAGGGCCCTGGCGTTATATGAATCATGCGAATTTTCTTCTGCGGTATAGGCACGGATAAAATAATTGCTGCCTTTTAGTTCAAACCGGTGATTTTGCATGGTGAAATTATTCAGTGAAAACCGGTTACTGCCTGTATATGCCGCAGTGCCCTTTCCAAACTTGTATTCGTATATCGCTTCCAGGTTATCGGTAATGCGGTAATGAAGCGCACCGCTAAGTTTTAAACTGTATACATCATAGTTCATCAGGAAACGTTCTTCATACCCGGTGCGGGACACACGGCCAACACCTGTGATGGTTCGTGCAACCTCATCACCATAAATATTTAATGCATTTCGGCCAGGGTTATTATCACCGCGATTGGCGACAGGTGTTTGCGCATCCACATCTGTGTAGTCTGAGGCATACCAGTCGAGGCCTGTGAGATAAGAAGCATTTACTTTAAATGCAAACCGGTTGTTGAACGCTTTGGCGTAACGCAGGGAAAGGTCATATAAAGCATGTGGATCAGCCAATTCCTCACCGATATGATTGACACCAACTTTAACCTGGGAGCTAAGGCCCTGGTATTTAAATGGATCCTTTGTTGTCATTCTTAATACACCATTGAATGCAATAGGACCATAAAGTGCCGATGCCGCTCCGGGGATCAATTCTGCACTTTCCATATCCAGGTCGGAGGCGCCAAGCATATTGCCAACGGAAAAATTTAATCCGGGTGTCTGATTGTCCATTCCGTCTACCAGTTGTAAAAAACGGGAATTACCGGTATGATTAAATCCCCTGGTGTTGATCTGTGCATATGTAAGACTGCTCGTCACCATTTCCACTGACTTGATGTTCCGCAGTCCTTCATAAAAGCTCATGGCAGGTGTTTCCCGTATGGCTTTAAGGTTCATCTTTTCGATACTCACCGGCGATTGGAGAATGTTCTCCTGGACCCGCGAAGCGGAAACGACCACTTCGTTCATTACCCCGGTTTGTTTCTGCAATTGAACAGATATATTGTTTTCTGCAGACGCGATATCTATTTCCTTTTGTTCGTAACCGATCACAGAAACGATCAGCGTAAAGGGAGGCTTTTGGTTAGTGGAAAGTTCGAATGCTCCTTTTGAATCCGTAACAGTTCCCGCAAGTTTACCTTTAATGGTTATAGAAGCGTTGACAAGCGGTTCTTTTGATATTTCATCGCCTACAGATCCGCTGATCCTGGTTTGTTGAGCAAATATGATTGAGGCATATAGATTAAGTGTGAACAGAATAAATATCTTTTTCATTTTTCCTGGTTGTGCGTTGAAGAATTATTTTTTAAATGATCATACCCCTGTGGCAGGCGGGTATAACCGTGATTAACCAGACGTTCTGCCAACGACTGGAAATATTCGGGCTTTTCGGGCATGGCTGTAGCCAGACCGTCTACATAACGATTGTACAGGCAGA
>JAEYVW010000322.1 GCA_023429365.1 Bacteroidota bacterium | reverse complement strand
CTGATGAAATAACCCGGCATCACGGTATCGAGATCAATCACACAGATACCATTTCCATGATCATCAAATAAAACATTACTAATCTTGGTATCATGATGTGTCACACGAAGTTTGAATTCCGGATTTGATTTGATATTCCTGTACTCCGAAACAATATCAGCATTAGAAATCATAAAGCTCACAAGGTTGGACGACTCATTAACCCTCTGCTGGTTGCCATTCGCCAGCGCCCGGAGGAATTGTTCGTAGCGTAAACCCAGGTCGTGAAAACAGGGAATGGTTATTCTAAGCTGGCCTGTATCTAATCCATGCAGCAATCTTGTAAACCTTCCAAATTGTTTCGCTGCTTCGAATGCCTGTTCGGGTGCTCCCACCACATCTTTTGAATGCGAACCCGATACAAAAGGAAATAGCCGGAAATAACCCTGGTCGGCCCGGTAAACCAACTCTTCACCTTTTAATGTCTTCCTGGGTGCAACAAAACGATACTCAGGATGATGTTTTTCCAGGTGATCAGCGACGAGGCGGATATTATAAGCGATATCGGCCGGCTCTTTAAATACAGTGCTATTGACTTTTTGGAGAATAAAAGATTCCCCGCCAGATTTAATCTTCCAGGTGTGATTGATCAACCCCGTACCAAAGTCTTCGATCTCGGAAGACTCGTCGAGGAGTCCATACGCAGATAATATATTATGTAGCTTCTCCACTATTTTATTTCTCACTATATTTTGGGTCAATAAACTCCCACTCACGGATATGTGCATGCCGGTGCGCCTGTTTTTGAATTTCTTCCATCCGCCTGACGATCTCCGGGTGCTGGTCAGCCAGATTTTTTGTTTCAGCACGATCGATTGAAAGATCATATAACTGCCAGGCAGCTTTGCGATCTTTTTTCACATCTGTGCGGATACCCTTCCATTTGCCCAATCGAATCGCCACCTGCCCACCTTTTTCGGGAAACTCGAAATACAAGTATTCATGAGATTTTTGTGATGCTTTCTTGCCGATCACAGCAGGCAAAAAAGAAATACCATCCGTACTGCCATGTATTTGACCACCGCATATTTCAGCCAGCGTAGCCAGCAAATCATACTGCGTTGAAATATGATCTGATACAGTACCCGGTTTGATATGACCCGGCCATCGTGCCAGGAAAGGAACCCGGATACCTCCTTCATACAAATCTCTTTTTTTCCCACGCAAACCACCCGTGGCATTGAAAAAATCAGGATCGGCGCCGCCTTCAATCGATGAACCATTATCACTCGAAAACATGATAATGGTATTACTATCCAATCCGGCTTCCCTGATCTTTGCCATGATGAGTCCTACCTGTTTATCGAGATAACTCACCATCGCAGCATACGCAGAGCGTGGATATTTTTGTGAAGCATATCCTTTCTGTCCATAATATGGCTTTTCATCAAATTTTCCAAGATATAGCTTCAATGCTTCATCTGGCACTTGCAGGGATACATGAGGCAATGTGTAAGGCAGGTACAGAAAAAAACGTTGGTCCTTATACAGGTCAATAAATCCAAGCGCTTTATCAGTCATTTTATCTATCGAATAATCCCGGCCCTTGAAATAATCAAAGTCTTTCTGCGTAGTTGTTGCTGAGTCGGTGGGACGATGGACAGTGATCACAGGATTGTTTAGTGTATCCCAGCGACTATTCTCCCAAAGATGCGTGGGATAAAAATTATGCGCCTGCTTCTGGTCCAATAAACCATAATAATAATCGAAACCATGCATCAGCGGATCGCCACTAGTACCAGCCATACCCAGTCCCCACTTACCCGACATGCCCGTGACATATCCCGCCTGCTTCAGCATCTTAGGCAGTGTGAAAATGCCTTCAGGCAGTGGCATTTGGCCACCTTCATCCTCGTCACGGAATCCACCGAGTTCGTAATTGCCACGAATATAAGAATGACCTGCGTGCTTACCTGTCATCAGCATGGCCCTGGAAGGTGCGCAAACAGGTGCACCGGCATAGTGCTGAGTGAATCGTATACCTTCTTTCGCAAGTCTGTCGAGCTGGGGTGTTTTTATTTTCTGCTGACCATAACTGCCCAGTTCACCATAACCAAGATCATCGGCGTAGATATAAATAATATTGGGAGTATTCTGCGAAACTTTCTGCGCCATCCCCAGCGATGTATGCAGGATGCATATGCCTGTCAGCAGGAGCTGTACGATGTATAGGCCGCAGCTTCGTTTCCGCATAGTAGACGAATAGGTAAAACAAATTTTTCGTGAATTTAAAGCATTAGTCTGCCACTTTTATATGCAAACGGTTGCTCAATCGTATTACAGGGAGATGAATGCTCAAAGACGAGCTATTAATATCCAGGAGTTACCTGTTTTTAAGCAGCTCCAAAACCTTTTTTAATTTCTTTGGTTTGTTCATATACTTTGCAAGGTCGAGCAGTTCCACCTTGCGAAATTCAACAGGATGGCTTTCACTTTGCAGCGAGATCGTGCCTTCCTTGATCAATCCCCCGTCTTTTAGTCCGGCCTGCTGCACCCATTTATCGTTGCCATCATATTGCGGTTTCCCGTAAACCAGCACCGTATCTTTTTCTACAATATGCTTTACGATAGAATCGCCCAATACCAGCACCTGCGCAGTCACCCAT
>JAEYVW010000320.1 GCA_023429365.1 Bacteroidota bacterium | reverse complement strand
AGAATTTCTGATGACGAATGTTGGATAAAGCCACATGGCTTATTATCTGAAACGACTGTTACGCCACAACAAATTCAATGTTCGGAAAGGGATGGTCGCAAGTTTTTTTTCAGCACTGAAGGAGACTGGCCCTTCGATATATTTGCTGCCAGTTTTTACCTGCTCACCCGATATGAAGAATACCTGCCGCATAGTAAAGATATGTACGGCCGGTATAGTCATGAGAATTCACTTGCATTTAGAGAAAAGTTTCTGGGAATCCCGCTTGTAAATTTCTGGTGGAACGATTTTAAAAATGCTTACCGCGACAGGTTTTCAACCTTTAATTCGCCATCACCGCAGGCATTTACGTTTTTACCAACCTACGATATTGATATTGCATGGTCTTATAAAAGCAAAGGATGGCAGCGAAACCTCGGCGGTTTTTTGAAATCCGCTTTTCGCGGGGATTGGAAACAAAATACCGATCGCATTAGTGTATTGAGAAAGAAAAGCAGGGATCCATATGATTGTTATGGATGGTTGAACAAGTTGCATGAAAACTACAGGCTGAAGCCCTATTATTTTTTTCTTGTTGCTGATAAAAAAGGAAAGTATGACAGGAATATCTCTCCCAGCCGACCGGAACTACAGGAATTGATCAGGGACCACTTTATCAGGTACCCGATTGGATTACACCCATCATGGCGAAGTGGTGATGAACATGAGTTGTTAAAAAGGGAGATCGAAACACTGTCGCGCATAACAGGTTCGGGTTGTTTGTCGTCACGGCAACACTATATCAGGTTTGATCTTCCCGAAACTTACAGGCGCCTGCTCGACGCGGGTATCCGATATGATTTTTCGATGGGATATGGCAGCATCAATGGCTTCCGAGCTTCGGTTACAACTCCTTTCTACTGGTATGACCTGCAGGAGGAAAAACAAACTGAGTTGATGTTATTCCCGTTTTGCTATATGGAAGCCAACTCCTATTATGAGCAAAAATTCACAGCCCAACAGGCGCTCGAGGAAATGAGGGATTACCGCAAAGTTGTGAAATCAGTAGGGGGAATGCTAATCACGATCTGGCATAATCATTTCCTGGGTAATGAAAAAGTGTTCGGGGAATGGAAGCAGGTGTATGAAGAGTTTATCAGGGAAACCGCTGAAAAGGTATAGGTCTCCGTTATTACAAACCTTCGGTTTCGGGTATTGTCGTTGCCGATACTTTATAAGCTTTGTTGACCAGGTATACACCAGCCAGTGTCACCAATCCTCCCACCGCGATAAAAATCGTCAGGCTTTCAGAAAATATCAGCCAGCCGAGCAGTACCGCCACGATCGGGTTAACATAGGCATAAAGCGAGGCCTGTTCAGTGGAGAGATTCTGCAATGCGTAGAGATAAGCAATAAAGGAAACTACAGAGCCAAAGACCACCAGGTAAGCTATCGCCGCCCAGGATTGCCAGGGAATATTTACCAATGACACCGCATTCCCGGAATTATAAGAGGTGATGGACAAAGCAATACCGGATATCATCATTTGCAAGCCGATACTGAAATATGGGTTGAATTTGGCCGCGTATTTTTTTGTATAGATTGTGCCAAATGCCCAGCCCCAGGTAGCAAGCAGGGAAAGGAAAATACCAAACCGAAAGTCGGCGATGAAAAAATCCTGCAGGTGCTCATAGAAGATGATACACACGCCACCAAATCCTAACAGTAATCCAATTATCGCCAGCCTGGGCATTTTAGTTTTCGCTGAAAAAAGTCCGATCACCACCAGCCATAATGGAAAGATTGCGCCGATGATAGCACCCAGTCCCGCGGAAACGTATTTGAGCCCCCAGGTGCTGAGGCCGTTTGCAATTATAAAGTTTAGAAAACTTAGTATGATAATGGACTGCCATTCCCTGCGACCCGGCCATTTTTCACCCTTCGCAACAAAAAATAGTACGTAACAAAGTCCACCGAGTAGCTGCCGGATGCCGGCCATCTGCAGGGGCGGCATATATCGCACGCCTTCTTTTGACGCAATCCAGGTGGTGCCCCAGAAAAAGCAAACCAGTGCCAGGCAAAAAACTGCTTTGGCCCTTACTCCTTTTTTATGGATCGTGAGCGGGTTGAACACAGCAATAGTGCGCAGAGATTTACCCGCGGGTTTAATAATGATCTTATTAAAGTCGATAAAGGCCATTGTCTCTCATCTAGTATCCTGCATCCGGTATCAAGCATCCAGCACTCAATGCTTAAAATGCCTCATACCGGTAATTACCATCGCAAGATTATGTTGCTTGCAATATTCAATAGAATCTTTGTCGCGAATAGAACCTCCAGGCTGGATAAACGCCTCGATACCGGCCTGGTGACCTAGTTGTACACAATCATTAAATGGGAAAAATGCATCACTCGCCATAACAGCGCCATTCAGATCAAAATTAAATTGCTTTGCTTTTTCCACTGCCTGTCTTAATGAATCGATACGACTGGTTTGTCCGCAGCCCTTTCCAACAAGTTGTT
>JAEYVW010000290.1 GCA_023429365.1 Bacteroidota bacterium | reverse complement strand
ATGATAAGTTTGCGGTAAAATGTTTTAGGACCAACCATCGCATCGAATGCTATGGTTTTGTTTTTATGGAAAAGAAGAAACCGCGCCGCCTGATACTGGAAGCAGTCAGGGAAAACAATATCCCTTTACATTTTTATGAACGGCTTAAAGAAGGCGAGGATTTTGTAACAAGCGTAGGAGAAGTCATTAAAAATGAATGGGTGACTGAAGCCGCACCACGGGGAAAGTCGTACGCGTTTTGTGCGGACACCAAATATCATGAAGATATCATCCCTCATATCCGCGATGTGGATATGATCTACCATGAAACAACCTATCTCGATAATTTTCGCGAACGGGCGGAACTGCGCTTTCACTCCACGACAAGGCAGGCCGCAACGATCGCGCAAAAAGCCAATGTGAAAAGACTGTTGATTGGCCATTTCAGCAGTAAGTACGATACACTACAGGAGTTTGAAGCAGAAGCCCGGGAGGTATTTCCGAATACAGATCTGGCGCTGGAGGGTGTGACGTATAGGGTTTGATGCTAGATACTAGATACTAGATACTTGATGCTGGATACTTGATGCTGGATCTATTCACAACTAAGACATTTTATAGGTAAGGGTTATGAGCCCCCTCTCTCAGGGAGAGGGGGTTGGGGGTGAGGCTGTCGGCCTGTCCGCCGATTCCATAGCGAAGGCGGGATGTTGAATCGTGTTTACTTATTTGGTTGTTGATTAATCCATTGATAAAACAGGGGAAATTCACGGCGCCAGGTGGGTTCATTGTGCTGGCCGTTGTCGCGGATCACGGCCTGCATTTTTGCCTTTGATACTTTGCTCATCCGCTCATAGGCTTTCAACATATCGGGTACCATGGTTTCACCTTCCAATTTGCCGGCATAGAAATAGATTTTCGATCTGACCTTTTTTCCAGACATATTGATCTCATTGAATATTCCTGGCGCCACCCAGAAAGCCGGTGAGAAAATGCCTGCAGCCCCAAATACTTTCGGGTATTTCAAAACGGCATACAATGAGATCAATCCGCCCATGGAACTGCCGGCAATGGCGGTATTGTCTTTGCTTCTTGCGGTTCGATAGTTTTTATCGATATATGGCTTCAGGGTCTTAACGAGAAAATCTACATACTTTTTTCCTTCGCCCTTGTTGGACTGGCTCATCGCCCCAATGCCTTTCAGTTCAAAGTCATAGGGACAATATTCATTCAATCGCTTATTACCACCATGGTCTACTGCCACAACAATACAATGATTGTCATGACTACCCAGCGTATCGAGATATTCATCAATACCCCATTCACCGCTATAAGATGTTGCATTATCAAAAAGGTTTTGACCATCATGCATATAAATTACAGGGAAACGCTTGTTGCAGGAATCATAGCAGGCAGGTAAATAGACCCAAACTCTTCGGGTTCTTTGTAACGAAGGTATCAGGAATGCGGTGTCGATCACTTTGACATTCCTGCTCGCCGTGCTTTTTGGCGGCGCGGCAGGAAAGCGATCCGACCACTCTTCTACTATCAATTCAATGTCGTTATCCGCTTGGACCTTCAACACACGGTTTATAGTTGAAGCACCATCTTTTTTAGACTCGGCCTTGTCCCATCCGCCGCGGGTAAGCTTATATTCATAGGAACCATCTGCGAGTTGAAGTTCTATGAAATAAGTGCCGGCTGAATCCCGGCGGAACATAAAATTCTTATCCTGCGGATTCCAGCCGTTAAAAGATCCCGCTAAGTAAATATTACTTCCTGAAGGATGAAATGCCGGCAGATTTTTAATACGCAGGGTCGTCTTGTGCTGAGCCATGGCCGATAGGATGCAGAGGGAAAACAGGATGGTTAGCCGAAGTTTTTGCATTCGGGGTTTGCTTTAAAGTTGCTTTTGGCCTGCAGTCATCACAGGTCCTTATCCTTCATCAATTCCCTGATCTTTGCGTGCAATGCAGGACTAACCGGCCAGACGGGCTGGCGGAAAGTATTCTGGCAAAGCCCCATCTCTGATAGGTAAGCCTTTACACCACTTGGACTACCTTCCGCAAAAAGAGAATTGATGATATCGGTATAACGGTAATGAATTCGGGCCGCTTCTTTGAAATTACCTTCCAGGCAATGACGGGTCATTTGGGCAAAGCCTTTGGGGTAAGCATTTGCAACCACAGAAGTCACACCTTCTGCGCCGAGGGCAATCATAGGCAGCGTAATCGCATCGTCACCACTGATAACCATGAAATCGTCCGGCTTGTTTTTGATGATTTGCATCACCTGGTCAAAATTGCCACTAGCCTCTTTGGTAGCAAACACATTTTTACATTCCCGTGCTATGCGAAGCTGGGTTTCCGCGGTCATGTTCTGACCAGTACGTGCCGGTACATTATACATCATCACCGGCAGCGGTGAAGCCCCATCAATCTTTTTATAATGTTGGAAAAGCCCTTCCTGGTTGGGCCTGTTATAATAGGGCGAAACCGAAAGTATCGCGTCATATCCCGAAAGGTCAAAGACCCTGAAACCCTCCAGCACTTCTTCTGTATCGTAGCCGCCGATCCCCGCAACCAGGGGCAGACGACCAGCCACTTCCTTGACGACGAAGGTGAAAACATCCTGTTTGTCTTTTCCCTTTACTGTGGCGCTTTCACCCGTTGTCCCCAATACGACAAGATACTCCACCTGGCCTTCTATCCAGAACTCGATAAGCTTTTTAAAACTGTCCCAGTCAATACTTCCATCGGCATGAAAAGGCGTGACAATAGCGATCCCTGTTCCTTTAAATTTTTTCCTCAGTGACATTTAAAAATATTTGTAGAAATGAATTTACACCGTCGATTGTCAACCGCAAACCTCTAACTAAGCCAGTTCATCCCAGAATCCCATATTGCTAAACTTCTCGATGCGCATATTGACGCGTTCTTCGGGAGAGTATTGTTTGAGTTGTTGTATCACCGACACCAGGTGATCGCGCAGGATCCCGGCCGCCTGGTCGTAATCCCAGTGAGCACCACCGACCGGCTCGGGTATGATACCATCAATAAGACCAAAGCCCAGCATTTTGTCAGCCGTAAGTCGCAGTTGCTCTGCGGCCACCTCCTTGTTTTCCCAGCTGCGCCAGAGTATTGAAGAACAACTTTCAGGACTGATCACCGTGTACCAGGTATTTTCCATCATATATACCCGGTCGCCAACCCCGATACCGAGGGCACCACCGCTGGCCCCTTCACCGATGATAACACATACAACAGGAACCTTGAGCCTGATCATCTCGTAAATATTGCGGGCTATCGCCTCGCCCTGTCCTCTCTCCTCAGCTTCCAGTCCGGGAAATGCTCCGGGCGTATCGATCAGGGTAATAACAGGCTTATTGAATTTCTCTGCCAGCTTCATTAAACGAAGTGCTTTACGATATCCTTCCGGGTTGGGCATACCAAAATTCCTCATTTGCCTCATCTTGGTATTGATGCCTTTTTGCTGGCCGATCATCATCACCGTTTCACCATTCAGCGTCGCAAAACCACCCACCATCGCCTTGTCATCCTTGACGTTGCGATCACCGAAAAGTTCGACAAAATTTTCTGTCATCTTTTCGATATACTTCATCGTATATGGCCTGTCGGGGTGGCGGCTAAGCTGTACTCTCTGCCAGCTGGTGAGATTTTCTGTAATGGCTTTACGCTTTTCAAGGATGTTCTGATCCAGGCGCTGGATCACATCACTCATATCGATCTTGGTTTTTTCCTGGCGATGTTTCGCATTCTCGATCTCTTCGATGAGGTCTTTCACAGGCTTCTCAAAATCTAAAAACTGTCTGTTCGCATTGCTTGGCATAATGGATAAATGTGCGGCTAAATTAAGGATAATATAAAATTACCGCCCTGCCAGGCTAATAAAGATAAAATACCAATTGGAATCAGCTGTTGCAGTCAAATTTCTGGCAGAAAGAAAATACGGGGAACTCCCTTTTACCAGGCGCAAACCTTCAATTAGGAACAACTTTAAATCATGGAACGGTCGCGAAGTAAAGCCGACTTCGAAATATAAGTCTGTCCCGGGACATGAATAAAGAGACAGCTACCGTCCTTCAGGGTATTAATGATGCTTTTTGCTTCCCGGGCTGGTACTGCGGGACATCCCTGGCTGCGGCCAATATAACCCTGTGAGTTGATAAACGATTCACTGACATAAGGCGCACCGTGCATTACGATCGCTCTTTTCATAGCTTTATCGTTAATCCCTTTTTCCATACCCGCCAGCCGAAGCGAATAACCGTTGCTGCCCTGATAGGTCTGCCCGGTCACATAAAACCCGGGACTACTTTGATAAGATGAAACTTTATTGGAGAAACGCGTTGCCCATTCCCGACCAGAGTTGCGGCCATGCGCGACAAGCGTATTGAACAACATTTTATAATTTTCCATGTCGAGCACATACAAACGTTTCTTGTTACTCGATTGGCTGAAATCGACAATGGCTAAAACTGACTCGTTGCGAAGTTTTCCATCATTTTTCAATTTTTCCCAGCCCTTAACCGCGAGGTCAAATGCCTCCCGCTTCAAACCGGCCAAATCAAGTTCGAGGCTATCGTAAACGGCCGTGGCGTTCAGGGAGCGACCGGGATCAACTTCAGTATTAATTACAGATGCCACCGTATTTCCTTTGATCAGTGGGGATTTCGCAAATCCGAAACCCATACAAACCACACCGGCAAACAGAGGAGCTGCTATCAGAAAAAAGTTTTTCATTGGAGTCTTCATAGGCTGCAAAGTTGGAACAAAATCCTTTTCGATGCTCAGTTAATGTGGTAATTGCTGCCTAAAATGTAATTCTCTTAACATTTACAATAAGGTGATATAAAAAACAATTCTGAAGAATATGTATCACACTGGAAAACAACAACAGTTAGAACTGAAGCAATTACGTTGCAGATAGTGCTGTTAGATCTGGTGTAGGTACAAAAAAAGAGGGGTGGATAGAAATCCTCCCCCGGTTTTTAAAATCCAATATCCTATGAAAATCTACTGGTATGAAGGCAAAACCAGTACCAGATTTTGCCAAACGGGGAATGCCGTAACAGTGAGTATAATTTTACACACTTAACATAAACACAATGTAATAGTGGGGAATACTATTCATCGGTCAGCATACATATAATCAGTAAAATGCGCAACAATGATGAATAGACCATTTATCTAAGGGTTTTTCCATCCGGTGGCTATGGGCATGTTGTTTGTCTTAAAGCGATTAGCCGGCTCATACTAGCCAACAACTGATGCCGCAAGCATTTAAAAACGCCAGATATGGAAATAAGAAGAAACGAAGCGACACTCAACCGACCTGAAGGGGATCGCGTACTCAATGCGCCATACCTGTTTATCGATACCCCTTCTTTTATCGAACAGGTAAAACAGGAAAAAGCCTGGGAGAAAAACGATCGCAACGGGATCACCGTTTTCAAATCAGATCAGCTGACGATCGTGGTCACAGCACTACAGGCAGGGGCGGAAATTTCCGAAAACACAGTTGATGGACTGCTGACGGTACAATTGATGAAAGGTGATGCGAGGATTAAAACACCGGGTGGCGATATCAATATGCAGGCCGGCCAGTTGATAAGCTTTCACCCTGGTGTGCCACATTCGGTCACGGCGATCTCTGATGCCGTGTTTTTGCTGAGTAACTACACCATGGATGAAAAGAAATGATCACCACATTAAGCGGGTTTATTGTTTAATTCCTTGTCGGGGAAACCTACCATAAACACGGAACCTTTTCCCGGTTCACTCGTAGCGGTGATAAAACCATTATGCTTTTCGGCGATCTTTTTACAAATAGACAGTCCAACTCCCGAGCCTTCAAATTCATGATAACTGTGCAGGCGTTTAAAAACTACAAATATTTCCCTGGCGTAGTTTTCATCGAAGCCAATACCATTGTCTTCTACTGAAACCACCCAATAAAACGAAGCCACGGGATTTTCCACGTGTTGCTTTAATTCTTCAGCCTTCATTTTTAACGCGGAAATCCGGATCTCAGGAGGCGTATCCTTTTTCCGGAATTTAATAGCATTGGCCAACAGGTTATAGAACAGTTGTTGCACCAGTCCGGGGATCGCCCAGATAACCGGGAGTGTAGAAATATGAATAACCGCTTTTGTTTTTTCGATCTCAATTTCCATCTCCCCTTTAACCTCTATCAACAAGCGGGTGAGGTCAGTTTTCTTGAAATCAGAGGAGCCCATCGAATGCCTCGAAAAACTCAGCAGGTCGTTGATCAGGGATTGCATTCGCTTTGATGACCCGATGATCTTCTGGAAATACTTCGCAGTCTCTTCATCGTGATTATTCCTCAGCAATATCTTATCGCTGAATACCTGGATCTTTCGTAGTGGCTCCTGCAGGTCATGCGAGGCTACATAGGCAAACTGGTCAAGTTCCTCATTAATTGATTTCAGGTGTGCATTATACTCTACCAGCTGCGCATTGAGCAGCTTTATCTTTTCTTCCGAGGCTTTTCTTTCTTCGATCTCTTTTTGAAGGGAACGATTGGCGGCCAGCAGTTTCTTTTCGTGTTGCATCAACTGTTGGTTTTTTCGATACAACTCTACAAACACCCCTACTTTTACCCTTAGCAAATCAGGATTGATGGGCTTATAAATATAATCCACACCACCGGTACGGTAACCCTTGAAAATGATGTCCTCGTCGTAATTATGCGCTGTAATAAAGATGATGGGGATACTCTTCAGCTTTTCCCGTTCATAGATGATCGCCGCGGTTTCAAAACCGTTAAGGTCGGGCATTTGCACATCCATCAGGATCAGGGAAAAATCGTGCTGCTGTAACAGAATTTTTAACGCCGCCCTGCCGGAATTAGCTTTTACGATAGTGTAATTATCTTTCTCCAGAACGGCTTCGATCGAAAACAGGTTATCTTCCCGGTCATCGATTACCAATATTTTGATATCCGTTTTTGCTAGTGAACGATGTATAGAAGCTGTATCCATCAGTACCTATTTATATAACCACACTCTCATAAGCGATAGCAACTGGTCAACTTTTACAGGTTTGGTTATATAATCAGAGGCGCCTGCTTCAATGCATTTCTCCCGGTCACCCTTCATTGCTTTGGCAGTTACAGCAATGATAGGGAGCGATGTGTTCTTATGTTCACGGCGGATCTTCTGCGTTGTTTCGTACCCGTCCATTTCCGGCATCATGATATCCATAAGCACGATGTCGATATCATCGCTTTCCTCCAGTATGCTCATCGCCTCGTGACCGCTTTCGGCAGTAACCGTCTGAATCTTATAACGCTCAAATGCCGTTGTCAATGCAAACAAATTACGAACATCGTCATCAACTACCAACACTTTCTTATTGGTGAGCACATCGTTCTTCGACCGGAGGTTCTCAATCAAACGTCTCTTTTCAGGTAACAGGTCTTTGTGATCGATATGAAGCATCATAACGGTTTCTTCAAGTAAAAGGTCGAGTGAACTAACATCTTTGAGTAAGATCCTGTTGGCAAACTGTTTCAGCTGTGTTCGTTCCTTGGGTGAAAAATCGCGTGCAGAATAGACCAATATAGGAATCATTTGCTTTTTGCTGTTTGTACTGATCTGTGACACGAGTTCCAGTCCGCCGATATCAGGCAGCATATAGTCCACAATCACACAATCATACTTTTTTTCACTGATCATCTGCAAAGCACCATGGCCGGTATTGGCTACGTCAATACCGATCAGGTCGCCATTCTCGAGGATACGCCTCACATGTGAAGAATCAAACTCGTTGTCCTCGATGATCAGCAATTGTTTTTGCTTAATCTCGTTGAAGCTGACAATATCATTGAACAAGACATCCAGCGCATCGGTACTAAGCGGTTTCAAATTAAAACTTCGGGCCCCGCGATGCATGGCCAGCAATCGATTCTCTTCACCTGAAATGAGGTGGACCGGAATATGCCTGAAGTTGATATCGTTCTTAAACAGGTCGAGGATACGCCAGCCACTGGCATCCGGAAGTTTTACATCCAGCGTAATCGCGATGGGACAGAATTTATTGACCAGGTCAAACACCGACCCAAAGTTGGTAGCCACTACCACCCTTAGGTCAAGCTCATGCGCCTTTTCAATCATGATCTTTCCAAAACGGGGATCATCCTCGATCACCAGCACCACTTTGTCACCCGTAACAATATTGTTCCGGTCATCGCCCATTTCATTGATGATCTCGTTAAGCGCGTCAAGGTCTTTGGTCTCACTTTTTTTGATCGTCGGAACAGACTGAATGATCTCAGCCTCTTCTACACCCTCACCCAGTTTATATTCACTTATTTTCAATGAGCTTTGTTTTTCCTTTTTCACCAGTACCGGGTTATAATCTATCGGCAGATATAAAGTAAACACACTTCCCTGCCCTACTTCACTCTGGAGCTCGATGGTTCCGCCCAACAAATCGGCAAGACCGCGGCTGATAGACAGACCCAGACCGGTACCGCCATACTTACGGCTGGTAGATCCTTCGGCCTGTTGAAATGCTTCGAATACGATATTCTGTTTTTCTTTTGAAATACCAATACCAGTATCCCTGATCTCAAATGCCACCACTTTTTTGGCAT
Source organism: Bacteroidota bacterium (assembly GCA_023429365.1). Taxonomy (GTDB): domain Bacteria; phylum Bacteroidota; class Bacteroidia; order Chitinophagales; family Chitinophagaceae; genus Terrimonas_B. The sequence goes on along the minus strand of JAEYVW010000290.1, from coordinate 5,505 downwards.
TGTCGAGACTTGAAGTCTGTCGCCATCCATCTTCAGCCTCATAGATGCGGAACACCACTTCGCCTTTCTCCGTAAACTTAAACGCGTTTGACAGGAGATTCTTGAGGATCTGGTTGAGTCGCTGTGCATCTGTTTCCAGGCTGGCAGGCAGTTGATCATCGAGCTCGATCTTAAAGCGGAGGTTCCGGTTTTCCGAAATATGTTTGAAAGTTGTCTCCACAAATGTGGTGATCTCGGTAAATGGCAGGTTGATAAAATCAGTGGATATATAACCTGATTCGATCTTGGAAAGATCGAGGATGTCATTAATTAGCTGGATAAGGTCATCGCCGCAACTATGGATCGTTTTGGCATAGCTCACCTGCTTGTCGTTCAGATTGCCATCATGGTTTTCATATAGTTGCTGAGCCAGGATAAGCAGGGAGTTCAAAGGCGTGCGCAATTCATGCGACATGTTTGCAAGGAACTCGGATTTGTACTTTGAAGTAAGTTGAAGTTGTTCGGCTTTTTCTTCCAGCGACAACCGCGCCTCTTCCACTTCCTTGTTCTTGGCTTCCACTTCTTCTTTTTGTTTTACCAGCAGGTGTGCTTTATCCTGCAATTCCTCGTTGGTGCGTCTCAACTCATCCGCCAGCGACTGTGATTGCACCAGCAGGCTTTCCGTCCTGGTATTAGCTTCAATCGTATTCAACACGATACCGATACTTTCGGTAAGCTGGCTGAGTACATCGAGGTGTATATCGGTAAATGTCTCAAAGGAAGCCAGTTCAATGACCGCTTTAATTTCTTTCTCAAACAATACCGGCAATACGACCAGATTAACCGGGGAAGATTTACCAAGTCCTGAACCGATCTTGAGATAATTTTTTGGAACATTTGTCAAAAGTATCCGTTGTTTTTCCAAAGCACACTGACCCACCAGTCCCTCACCGAGTGAAAATTCCTTTGAGGCTTTTACTTCATCGCCATAAGCATAGGCTGCAAACAATTTGAGTTTTGGTTCTTTTGAAACATCATCCTGTTCCAAAATATAGAACATCCCTTTTTGCGCATTGACCACCTGTGCCAGTTCTGAAAGGATACGACGTGTAACAGTGTTAAGATCTTTTTGTCCCTGCAGCATCTGGGTAAACTTGGCAAGGTTGGATTTGAGCCAGTCCTGCTCCTGATTTTTCTGCGTAGTTTGTTTCAGGTTGGCGATCATCTGGTTGATGGTATCTTTCAGCGCTTCCACCTCACCCTGTGCCTCGACGCGGATACGCTGGGTAAGGTCACCTTTCGTTACCGCGCTGGCCACTTCTGAGATCGCACGCACCTGCGTAGTAAGGTTTTCTGCCAGCTGGTTTACGTTCTCCGTCAGGTTTTTCCAGATACCTGATGCACCAGGAACAGAAGCCTGTCCACCAAGTCGTCCTTCCACACCCACTTCACGGGCCACATTGGTCACCTGGTCGGCAAATAGCGCGAGGGTATCGATCATTTCATTGATCGTGTCGATAAGTTGGGCTACCTCTCCTCGGGAAACGATGGAAAGTTTTTGTTTCAGATTACCTGTTGCCACCGCCGTCACCACTTTAGCAATACCCCTTACCTGGTTGGTAAGGTTGGACGCCATCATGTTTACTGAATCGGTAAGATCCTTCCAGGTACCCCCCACACCCTGCACTTCGGCCTGTCCACCCAGCTTACCGTCGGTACCCACCTCACGTGCCACACGGGTTACCTCGTAGGCAAAGGAGTTAAGCTGGTCCACCATCGTATTGATGGTATTTTTCAATTCAAATATTTCACCCTGTACATCGATTGTTACTTTTTTGGTAAGGTCACCCGATGCCACAGCCTTTGTTACTTCCGCGATATTACGCACCTGGCCGGTCAGGTTACCGGTCATCTGGTTCACCGAGTCGGTAAGGTCTTTCCAGGTGCCCGCAACACCGGGTACGAATGCCTGACCACCGAGTTTGCCATCTGTACCCACTTCACGGGCCACACGTGTTACCTCAGATGCGAAGGCACGCAACTGGTCCACCATCGTATTCAGTGTTTCTTTCAACTGCAGGATCTCGCCGCGTACATCCACCGTAATTTTTCTCGACATATCTCCATTGGCCACCGCGATCGCCACATCGGCAATATTTCTTACCTGTGCGGTAAGGTTACCGGCCATTTGGTTTACTGAGTCGGTCAAATCTTTCCAGGTACCGGCCACACCGGGCACATTGGCCTGACCGCCGAGCTTACCTTCCGTACCTACTTCACGTGCTACACGCGTTACTTCCGAGGCAAAGCCCCTGAGCTGTTCCACCATCGTGTTGATCGTATTCTTCAGTTCGAGGATCTCGCCTTTCACGTCCACTTCAATCTTTCGTGACAGGTCACCGTTCGCCACCGCAGTTGTAACTTCCGCGATATTTCTTACCTGGGAAGTAAGGTTGGATGCCATTTTATTTACCGAGTCAGTGAGATCCTTCCAAAGACCTTCCACGCCGGGTACATCAGCCTGGCCTCCCAGTTTACCTTCACTACCTACCTCGCGGGCCACACGAAATACCTCAGAACCGAAGGAGTTAAGCTGATCCACCATCGTGTTGATGGTATTTTTCAATTCAAGTATCTCGCCTTTTACATCCACGGTAATTTTTCTCGACAGGTCTCCTTTCGCAACCGCTGTCGTCACTTCAGCGATATTTCTCACCTGCGCAGTCAGGTTGGAACCCATCTGGTTTACTGAGTCCGTCAAATCTTTCCATGTCCCCCCCACACCCTGCACCTTGGCCTGGCCGCCGAGTTTACCTTCAGTACCCACTTCAAGCGCCACACGCGTTACTTCCGATGCAAATGAGTTGAGCTGATCCACCATCGTATTGATGGTATTCTTCAATTCGAGGATCTCACCCGCTACATTTACCGTGATCTTCTTTGAAAGGTCACCCGTGGCTACCGCGGTAGTTACATCCGCAATATTTCTTACCTGGGCTGTGAGGTTGGAGGCCATCTGGTTCACCGATTCCGTTAAGTCTTTCCAGGTACCGCCAACGTCCTGTACTTTGGCCTGTCCACCTAGTTTACCTTCGGTACCTACTTCAAGCGCCACGCGGGTTACTTCCGATGCAAAGGAGTTGAGCTGATCCACCATCGTGTTGATCGTATCTTTCAATTCGAGGATCTCACCTTTTACATCCACTGTAATTTTTCTTGACAGGTCACCTTTCGCAACCGCTGTGGTCACTTCAGCAATATTTCTTACCTGTGCAGTCAGGTTACCCGCCATTTGGTTCACCGAATCGGTCAGGTCTTTCCATACCCCACCTATTCCTTTTACCGTTGCCTGACCACCGAGTTTACCCTCACTACCTACTTCACGTGCCACACGGGTTACCTCTACAGAGAATGAATTCAACTGGTCCACCATGGTATTGATCGTATTCTTCAACTCCAGGATCTCCCCTTTTACATCCACGGTAATCTTTCTTGACAGGTCACCCCGCGCCACCGCGGTGGTCACCTCAGCGATATTTCTCACCTGTCCCGTCAGGTTGGAGGCCATCTGGTTAACCGAGTCGGTTAGATCCTTCCAGGTTCCTGCGACACCCTGTACTTCGGCCTGGCCACCCAGTTTACCATCAGTACCCACTTCACGCGCCACACGCGTCACTTCCGATGAGAAGGAGTTGAGCTGATCCACCATCGTATTGATCGTATCCTTCAGTTCAAGGATCTCACCCTGCACATCCACTGTGATCTTTTTACGCAGGTCACCTTTTGCCACCGCTGTCGTCACTTCGGCGATATTTCTTACCTGTGCGGTCAGGTTACCTGCCATCTGGTTTACCGAATCGGTAAGATCTTTCCATACACCTGCTACTCCTTTCACTTTCGCCTGGCCACCCAGCTTACCTTCGCTGCCCACTTCCCTTGCCACACGCGTTACTTCCATCGAAAACAGGTTAAGCTGTTTTACCATGTCATTTACTTCCGCCGCGATTTTGGCAAACTCACCCTGAAGTACGTGATCACCGATACGAAGTGGCATTTCCTGCGACAGGTTTCCCTTTGCCACAGAACTAATCACATGAGCGATCTCGATGGTGGGGTGGACGAGGTCTGATATCAGGCTGTTGATCGCTTCCACGCTTGACGACCACGAACCTTTTGCGTGCCGGGGCAGGCTTACCCTGTGGTTCAGGTGTCCTTTTCTGCCGATCGTATTACGTGCCTGGTTGAGTTCTTCCACCAGGTTTTCATTAAGTGAGATAATCTCATTTAATACATCGCAGATCTTACCGCTGACGCCGATTTTGTCGATCGGCATTCGCACCGAAAAATTACCGCTTCTCACTTCAGTGAGGATTTTTAATAATTCGCGGCTATCCAGGTGATCCGTAAAATCCGTTGATGAATTTACAAGACTAATATTTTCCCCTGTGTGGGGTTTCCCATTTGTCTTACCATTTTTTTTTGGTGGGGACTTCTTTGGAGCGGGCATTTCGGCTGTACCGGTGGCACGGGTAGTGGAATTAGATTTTTTTTTCATTAGACTTATTAAGAATAGAGGAATGAATGGTTGAAGATGGCTGTTTAAATTTAAAATTTCTATTCAAAAAAAATTGCAGGAAAAAACGGCAAGATGAATATTTCCTTAACTTCAATAAACCAAACACTACACACAAAACTGTGCCACTAACCCCTGCAACCCAATCCTATCGCGATATCTCTCCGACCAGGCAAATTCTCTTTGGAGAAGACGATCCGGACGAGGAGGAATTTCTGAAAGAGATCTTTTCCGCCCTTGATCCCAATCTTTCGCTTTTGTTCTATAATAGCGGTAAAAAGCTACTGGCTTCCATAGAAAAGATACCCGATGAAGATTTACCGGAGCTGATCGTGCTGGACTACAATATGCCCGAACTAAACGGTGCTGAAATATTGAAGGAACTGAAACGCAACCAACGGTATGAATCTATACCGAAGATCATCTGGAGCACATCGGGCTCAGAGCATTACAAAAATCTTTGCCTTGACTCAGGTGCACAGGAGTATGTGATCAAGCCATCCAGCATGGGTGAACTGGAAATTGTCGCCAGGCACCTTCTCAGTTATTGCTCGACCTGAAGGGTCTGAAAATGTTCATTGAGCAGATTCATCGTCAGGGGCTTTTCCCAGATCGTAACATTGGATGACTCATAGAAAAAATCACCTTTTTGATGATAGGCGCTTACCAGGTATATTTTAAGGTGTGGATTTTTTTCCACTATGGATTCCACATGTGACCATCCTTTCCCGTCGGGCAAATTATTGTCCAGAAATAAAATGTCTGGTTTAATATCGTCGATACGCTGTAATCCTTCGGTTAGATTGAAAGCAAGATCGACCTCATAATTCTTCCGCTTAAAATAACTCTCCATTATTTTACAGTAGTCGATCTCATCATCAATCATTAAAACTTTTAACTTTAGCATTAGTTGTAGTTTTATAAATAACGCGCATGAGTATTGAGTCGATATT
>JAEYVW010000267.1 GCA_023429365.1 Bacteroidota bacterium | reverse complement strand
GTGATTTTCCCTTGGTTTTGGCTGGGTAGTGAGTTTACCTTTAATATCTGATTAATCAGGGCCAGGGGCTGGCCTGGAATTCAAAAGCCCCAGGATGAATAGCCAATAGTTCCGGGGTCAACGGTGTAAACTCAAAGTCGGTTAAATAAAACTGGCCGGTTACACCGTAATGGTGGTGGTAATTTCACAGTTTCCGGAGGTGGCGGCGGGGGAGGGCCCAAAGGAGGAATCTCGTTTAAAATACTAATTTTCAATATATTCGAATTTCTATTTGCGATGAATACCCGCCAATTTCCCGCCAAATCCCTACTACCCGTTCTCCAACTTCCCTACTCCGCCCAACTCATCACATAATCCTTATTCTCAATTTCCAAGGCTTCTTTGGTCAACATGAGTGGATGAAACGTATCCACCATAACTGCCAGTTCCTTTGTCTCCTTTGCCCCTAAACTCTTTTGAACCGCTCCCGGATGCGGGCCATGTGGAATACCCGCGGGGTGCAGGGTGATCATGCCCCTGGTTACATTCTTCCGGCTCATAAAATCACCATCGACATAGTATAGCACCTCATCGCTGTCAATATTACTGTGGTTATACGGTGCAGGAATTGCCTGGGGGTGGTAATCGAATAACCTCGGACAAAAAGAACACACAACAAAATTATTTGCCTCAAAAGTCTGATGCACGGGCGGCGGCTGATGGACACGCCCGGTAATCGGCTCGAAATCGTGTATGGAAAAGGCAAAAGGATAGCAATACCCATCCCAGCCCACTACATCAAAAGGATGTGTACCATAGTGCAAGCCATATAACATGCCTCTTTTCTTTGCACGCACCAGGAAATCACCCTTCTGGTCATAAGTAGGGAGGTTCTGTGGTGGACGGATGTCGCGTTCGCAATAAGGAGAATGTTCCAGCAACTGGCCGTACTTGCTTAAATATCTTTTTGGATATCGAATGGGACTAAACGACTCGACAATAAAAAGCCGGTTATGTGCATCTGCAAATTCAATCTGATAAATAGTTCCACGCGGAATTACGAGGTAATCACCATAGTCAAATGGAAGTTCGCCATACATGGTTCGTAACACCCCTTTGCCTTCGTGAACAAAGATCATTTCATCAGCGTCTGTATTTTTATAGAAATAATCTTTCACGCTTTCCTGGGGAGCAGCCAGCACGATATGGCAATCGTTATTGACTAAGATCGGTACCCGGCTTTGCAGAAAATCTTTTTGAGGCTTTATATTAAACCCCTCAAAGCTGCGATGCTTGAGCATTTTTTCTTCAGCTACCGTAGGCGCAACACTCAACTGAGGTTCTGTATGGATGATCTGTGTAGGAGGATAACAATGATATAATAAGGAGTAATCATTAGAAAACCCCTCTGTCGAAAACAATTGTTCAGAGTACAATTCACCATTTGGCTGGCGAAATTGTGTATGTCTTTTATGGGGAATGTTTCCCAGTTTATGATAATGTGGCATGCGTATTCGTTATTTCGGTAATAGAACTGATAAAACCGATGATTAAAATTAGGAATTCTAATTTTAAAGAACTTCCCACTGTTTCTTTGCGAATAAATAATCTTTTATGACCCGTATAGGTTTGATTTCAGATACACATGGCTATTTAGATGATGCTGTATTCCGGCATTTCGAAAACTGCGATGAGATCTGGCATGCGGGCGACTTTGGCACTATGGAGGTCGCAGTCAGGCTTTCCGCATTCAAACCTCTGAAAGCTGTTTATGGAAATATCGACGGAAATGATCTTCGAGCTAAATACCCCGAAGATTTGCTTTTTCAATGTGAAGGTGTCAAAGTTTTGATGACCCATATAGGTGGCTATCCTCCCAAATACAATTCGCGTATTAAGCCATTGATAGAAGCGCATAAGCCTGGCCTGTTTATTTCGGGTCATTCACACATTTTAAAAGTATTGTACGATGAAAACATGGCCTGCCTGCATATCAACCCGGGCGCCGCGGGAATCCAGGGATGGCAAAAAGTAAGGACCCTTGTTACCCTGGTAATTAATGGTAGCAATATGCAAGATTGTAAAGTAATTGAACTGGGCGGACGAACAGTCAAGTCTCAAGTGCCCGAGACCTGATCTTACATTCCGGGAAACCAACCCCTGCCCTCGCCTACAACATCACGGAAAGGCCAGGGCACAGCAACCAGTATCATCAGCAGAGCGATCAGGAAAAACCAAAATGCTCTTTTGAACTTCACTTCGTCAGGTAAGGCCTTTTTACCCATGCTATTGCCAATTGTGATCATGGCGATAGCCAGTAGCATAAATACAGGATGCTCTACCCAGAAAAAGCGGAAAAATTTATCCTTCATAATACTGGTCCCTTCGGGCAGCGTGATTTTCAACATACCATACCGGCCCCAGAGCCAGAGATACAATCCTACCAGGAAATTGATGTGTGCCGAAATCAGGGTAAACAGCCATATCCGCCTGTCACCCGAAGTAAAAGCTTTTTTACTTTGCCAACCTGAAAAGGCTTTTACGATCGAAACCAGCAAGAGGATCAGAACCACCCAGCGAAGAAGATTGTGTAAATGAAGTAAACCTGTCTCCATGATTATTAAATATTAGAAGATGCAACCAGATAGGCATTGCCTATAAGATATTCGAAATAGATCGACTATCCTTGCCGAAGATAATATATTCAGGCCATACTCATCCGGTACGACATCATACATTATCTATGATACCACACGTAAATACCTGGGTTTACTCAACCCAGTCGGCTATAAATACATTTGTCTCCCGCGTGCCTCCATTGTTACGGTTGCTGCTGAAGATAACCTTTTTGCCATCAGGCGAAAAGAGGGGGAAGGCGTCAAACCCTTTATCGCGGCTGATTTTCTGTAAACCACTGCCATCTTCGTTTATAGTATAAAGATTAAAGGGGAATCCTCTTTTGTATTCATGGTTGGAAGCAAAAATGATGCGTTTGCTATCGGGCATATAAGTTGGCGCCCAATTTGCCTGGCCAAAACTGGTAACCTGCTTCACATCACTACCATCGGCATTTGCAACAAATACTTCCATATTGGTAGGTGCCACCATATGTTCTGCCAGCAACTCCTTATATTCTTTTATCTCAGCTTCGGTTTTTGGCCTTGATGCACGCCAGATGATCTTTTTACCATCCGGACTAAACCAGGCACCGCCGTCGTAGCCGATCGTATGAGTAATACGTTTTTCCTTCAAGGTTTTTAAATCCATAATATATAGTTCCAGGTCGCCATCCTTATCACTGGTGTAGATCATTTTCTTGCCATCAGGACTGAGAGTAGGCTCAGCATCATAACCCTTCGCGTTAGTGAGTTGTTTTACGATCTTTCCGTTGAGGTCGGCCATAAATATATCATACGTATCATACAACGGCCAGATATAACGGTTGCCATATTTTTTCCTATCCGGTACAGGTGGACAGGTGTCAGCACCCAGGTGCGTTGAGGCATAAATAATGTGTTTACCATCTTTGGTAAAATAGGGGCAGGTAGTCCTCCCTTTGCCGGTGCTCACTATTTTATATTCGAACTTTTCTCCGGGAGCTGGTACTTTGCCTACGAAGATCTGGTCGCAGTAAATGCCTTCCTTTGGTTCTGTTCTTTGAAAAACAATATATTTCCCATCGTAGCTCCAATAGGCTTCAGCATTGTCGCCGCCAAATGTGAGCTGTTGTATATTTTTAAAATGCGACTCTTCCGGGTAGTGAATGGTATCCAGCCTAGTTTGGATATCCGAAGTTGCAGTCTGTGATTTTTCAGAATCCGATAGCGTCCGACGAGAGTTAAAAGCAAATAAGATCAACACTATCAAAAGGGCTGGAGCAGCCAGTGCAAGTTTTCTCATTTTATTTCGTTTATATATGCGGCGCAAAGTTACCTTTGATCCACCTGTAATTTGTCAGCTAATTGTCATACGAAACCCAAACAAACCTATTATAAGCTCCATGAATAGATTCTTTTTCGCGATTTTCCTGGGGTCGATACTTCCTGGTTGTGGCGATGATGATGGGGCTTCTCCCTATGAAGCCGTGCTCGGGCAGCCGGCCTATGCCACGATTACGGACAGCATAAAGGAGGATCCGCGCCGTGATGATCTGTATTTCCGACGGGCGGTATTGCTCAATAAAGACAATCATATTGAACCCGCTCTGGCCGATTTTCGAAAAGCATGGTCAATCGCTAAAAATGAGGTCTATGCGGTCGGTGTAAGCAATATACTAATGGAAAAAAAATCGGATTCAGCCGTCATTTTTCTAAAAGAAGCTATAGAAGAACTTCCCAATAGCCTGTTCCTCCGGATCAGCCTGGCACGCAGTTATGATGCCCTCAACGAAACCGATGAAGCCCTTGTTGTTTGCAACGAAATTTTGGAGAAAGAACCCGCCCAGGTTAATGCGCTACTGCTAAAAGCCGATCTGCTTGAAAAAAAATCCGATACCACCTCGGTAATTGAAACACTGGAAAAAGCTTATTCCCTCATGCCCTTCAATCGTGAGCTTACCAATCGACTGGCTTATCAATATGCCGAATCAAAAAATGGAAAGTCTCTATCGCTTGCCGATACACTTCTCCTGCGTGATTCGCTCAAACAGTTTGCCGATGCTTTTTATATCAAGGGAATGTATTTTTCCAATACAGGCAATGCCGCCAAGGCCATCCAGCAATTCAACAATTGTATTCAAAGGGACCATCGCTATCTGAATGC
>JAEYVW010000213.1 GCA_023429365.1 Bacteroidota bacterium | reverse complement strand
GTAGGAAATGGCTGGTATCGCAGTAATCTTGCCTGGGAAAACAGGAAGAATATTTACGGTGATAAATTGGGCATATTGGTTCAGCTGCATATCAGCTATACTGATGGAAGTTCTGAGTTGATTGTATCCAACGGTAGTTGGAAATCATCAACCGGCGCTGTGCGTTATACAGAAATTTATCATGGTGAAACATATGACGCAAGGGCTGAAAAAGCGGGCTGGCTCATGGGCGGTTATGATGATAGTGGATGGGCAGGGGTAAAACAGCGGGATTACCCACTTGACAACCTGGTGGGTACTTACAACGAACCCATAAAAAAACATGAAACGTTTAAACCACTTAAAATTTTTAAGACACCAAAAGGGGAGCAGGTTATTGATTTTGGGCAAAACCTTGTTGGCTGGGTAACCGTCAAACTCAGGGGCAACGCCGGGGACAGTATCATCATACAACATGCTGAAGTGTTGGATAAGGAAGGCAATTTTTATCTCGATAATTTACGCGGTGCAAAAGCAAAAGCTACCTATTACCTAAAGGGCGGGCAGGAAGAAGTATTTGAACCGTCTTTTACATTTTTTGGTTTTCGCTATATTAAAATAAGCGGGTTCACCGGCGCGATCAATGAAGATAATTTCACAGCCGTGGCCTTGTATTCTGCGATGAAACCGACAGGTAGTTTTATTTCATCGCATCCTTTGATCAACCAATTGCAACATAATATTCAATGGGGGCAGCGTGGTAATTTCCTGGATGTACCCACTGATTGCCCGCAGCGTGACGAACGACTTGGCTGGACAGGTGATGCGCAGGCATTTTCGCGCACCGCTGCTTTCAATTTCGGCGTGAATAATTTCTTTGCCAAATGGCTGAAAGATCTTGCGGCTGACCAGATAAATGGTAGCGTGCCTTTTGTAATCCCAAATGTGTTGAATGAAAATTCCGCCGGATCTACCGGATGGGCTGATGCAGCTACCATCATACCCTGGGATATGTACCTGGCCTACGGTGATAGAAAGGTTTTGGAAGACCAGTACGAAAGTATGAAGTCCTGGGTGGGGTATATGGAAAGAAATAGCGTGGATAATCTCTGGAATAAAGGTTTTCATTTTGGCGACTGGCTTTTTTACCGGCCATTTGATGATAACGATGGCCGCTCGGCAGTTACAGACAAATACCTCATTGCACAAAGTTTCTTTGCTCATTCAACAGAACTCATCGTTAAAACGGCGAAAGTATTGGGCAGGGCAGAGGATGTGATAAGATATCAGGCCCTTTTAAAAAATATCAAAGACGCTTTCTTAAAAGAGTATGTCACTCCAAATGGACGGCTGGTATCGGGTACACAAACAGCTTATGTGCTGGCACTACATTTTGATATGCTTCCTGAATCATTGCGTGCTAAAGCCGCGGAAACCCTGGCGAATAATATAAAAAGCTACAATAATCATTTGACAACCGGGTTCCTTGGAACACCCTACCTGTGTCATGTACTTAGTCGCTTTGGATACACAGACTTGGCTTACACATTGCTGCTGCAGGAATCCTATCCATCCTGGCTTTATCCTGTGAAAATGGGTGCCACTACTATTTGGGAAAGATGGGATGGAATTAAACCTGATAGCAGCTTCCAGACGCCGGGGATGAACTCTTTTAACCACTACGCCTATGGCGCCATCGGAGACTGGATGTACAGGGTGGTGGCAGGGCTTGACACGGATGAGGAGAAGACTGGATATAAAAAGATCATTATTCGGCCACATGTCAATGAAAAACTTGGACATGCTGCCGCTACTCTACAAACCTACTATGGTAAGCTGCACAGTGGGTGGAAGCTTGATAATAGTAAACTCACACTGGATATCATCATACCTGCCAATACAACGGCCACTGTTTTCATACCGACTACTGATGTGAGTTCCATTTCCGAAAGTGGCCAACAAATTAGTAACCGCCGGGATATTAGTGTAGCAGGAAGCGAAGACGGGGCTGTTAAACTTCAATTGGGATCGGGTAGTTACGAGTTTACTGTAAATCAATAGGGAGATATCCGGGGTTATTTGAATTTTCGATTTTAAAACATAATATTGCGCCTGCTGCAACGAGCCACCATCTTTCTTCAAAACTGCAGCGCCGTAACGTTATGAAACGAATCAAAGCTGATTTGCATTTTCTCCTGTTGCCCTGCATTCTATTTTTCTCAGGTTGCGCTACCATTGTTAGTAAATCTTCCTATCCCGTTTATTTGCGAACAGATCCTCCGGGCGCAAATATTAAAATAACGGATAAGAAGGGTCATGTCGTTTACCAGGGGAAAAGTCCTACAACCGTCAGGCTGAAATCGGGTGGTGGCTATTTTACAAAGGCTCAATACCAGGTAAAGTTGAGCTCCGCGGGTTATGATGAGAAAATTGTAACTATCGACTTTAAACTCAACGGCTGGTATTTTGGTAACCTCGTGATCGGTGGTGTGATTGGCTTGTTGTTCATTGATCCTATAACCGGAGCCATGTGGAAAATACAAGATCCGGTTGTTGACGAAACTCTCGATCGAATGGCAACCGCATCTGCCCAGGCGCCTGAACTTAACATCGTCAATATTGCCGATGTTTCTCAAGAGCAAAAATCAAAACTTATAAGAATCAATTAGGCCACTCTATCCTTTCAGAAGCTTTTTCCATTTGCGCGTGGTTGCCCTGTCTGTTTTGATAGTGCCCAGGCTGCTCAGGTCATGGAAACCCTGCCCTGCGTAAGAAACTTTAGGGTAGGGTGACCCGGCGGAGTAATAAATATCGGGTGAACTATGGTTGGGTTTGGAGAAACTGAACTTATATTTTTTCCCGTTTACGACAGCATCGAATCCCATACCCATTCTTAAAAAAGGCCATTTGACCGAACTGAGTTCCTCCCGCCATACATTGAACTCAATCCCATCTTCTGTAATAAAAAGGATTTTTCCATTGTCCCATACAAGAACGCCTGGAACGGCGTTACCTATCAGTGAAGGTATATGCCAAACCCTGGAGATAAAATTGGTTTCCATGCTACATTTATTTTGCTTTAGGAACTTTACGCCGAATGTTTAACGGCATGTATTCAGGAATCGAAAAACTGGCTTTAAGGTCATCAGATTTGAGCGGTGAATCACCTAATTTTGCCCCTAGCATCTGAAAAAATATATCACGCCATGAAATACCTCTTTGTAATTGCCATCGCGATAAGCTTTATACAGTGTAGTCCCAAACTTGCGCCGGATGCCTATTGGGGCCGTAGTCGCTGGGTACTGGTGGAGATGAAAGGCGTACCAGTGCAGCAAAGCGGCGGCCGGAGGGATGCCTATATCGAATTCGATACCGAACAAAAACTGTTTACCGGCAATGGTGGTTGCAACCAGATAAATGGCTCCTACACGCTTGACAAGAACAGTGTCCAGTTCCGGGATGTGAATTCAACCAAAATGTTATGTGGTGATATGGAATTTGAAAATGTGTTCCTGGCCGAACTGGCCAATGTCAACCGCTATGAAATAAGAGGCGAAGATCTTGTCCTGAAGAAAAAGAGGAATGTCGTTTTGGTTCTTAGAGCAAGGAGGTTCTAGGCTACCAGATACCAGATACTAGATATTAGATGCTGGATGCTGGCACTTTAGTTTCCAATATCCAGTATCCATCATCAGGAATCCAGTATCTAGTATCCAGTATCTAGCATCCAGTATCCAGCATCCAGCATCCAGTATCACCCATCAGTCCCATCCCCAGCCGTCTTCATATCCCTGGTATTTTTCTGAACAGCAATAGCTGCATACAGGCTTAGCACGAAGGCCATCGCATAGAATCCCTTTTCGCTTTTTTCGATATCGGCGTTCCAAAGGCCGATCGTGAGTAAAACGACGGATAGAATGGTGGTGAACCATGCGAGTCCATAGTAGATATTGGTAACGGGAATGCCTTCCAGCTGATCGCGAACCGCTTTTTGAACCGATATCGCAGAGAAAAGTCCAAACATCAGTACGGTGAAATAATAGCCTTTTTCATTGAGTTCCATTTCTGCATTCCAAAGCCCTATCAGAAATGCGATAATGCCAATAAATAGTGCCAGCCAGGAAGCTGCCACGAAAGCGGCGGAAGGTTTTTGGTTTTGTGTTTGTTCCATGTGTAGTGGTTTAGGAAACAAATCTATATGGGAGATGCCGGGCAATTTTTGACAAAGGTCAAAAAAGGATGTTTGAAATGTTAAATACGACCACGTATCCGGCTCAGCGTTTCCTGGCTGATACCGAGGTAGGATGCGATATATCCCAGTGGCACTCTTTCCAAAATATGTGGCGTTTGCAGTAATAGATTTTCATATCGCTCCGCGGCCGTTTTGAAATGCGCATTGACAAAACGTTCTTCCAGGCGCAGGTAATATTTTTCGTAGGCGATCCTGACCAGTCGTTCGATCTCGTGATGCTGGTTAAACAGGTTCGTCAGCTTTTCTTTTGAGATGACCCAAAGGATACTTCCCTCGAGTAACTGGATGTTTTCAACGGCCGGCTGACCGGTAATAAAACTGTGAAAGGAGGTTACGAAATCGTTTTCAAAGCCAAACCAGTGCGTGATCTGCCGGCCTTCAAGCATATAATAGCCACGAAGGGCTCCCTGCTCCACAAAGTATAACTGCCGGCAGACCCTGCCTTCCTGCAACAGGTAGTCATTTTTGTGAGCAATAACCCGATCAAAACAATTCTGCAATTCTTTTTCTGCAGCGGGGCTAAGGGGATAATAATCCCTGATATGACTAAGCAGGAAATCCAATGATGGTAGTTGTCGTTAAAAATAATACGGAAAGCCGTAAGACAGCACTATCGGGTATGGCTAATTATGTGAAAAAATAATAAATCCAGGTATTGGGAAATAGTAATTGCAGGGTTATCTTTCGAGCTTCCTCCTGCAGCCAGGAAGAATGAACTACAACATGACCAAATCAGTACAGCGTGAATACGAAATGCTTGCCTTGTTTGAGCTGACGCACGACTTTGTTTGCGTTGCCGGGAAAGATGGATATTTTAAAATGGTAAACCCGGCAGTCATCAACACACTGCAATATGAACCCGGGGAGCTCTATTCACGACCCATATTTTCTTTTTTACACCCGGATGATTATGAACTGACCGGTCAGGGAAGACTCAGGTTAATGGAGGGCAAACCATTACTAAATTTTCAGAATCGCTACCTGACAAAGAATGGCGAAACAGTCTGGCTGGAATGGACATCAGTGTACATTCCTGATAAGGAGGTCGTTTTTGCCATAGCTAAAAATATTACAGAAAACAAACTGAGGGAAGAAGAATTCAAAGCAAAGCTTAGGGCCTACCAAAACATGGTTCATGAATACCGGAATCGTGCAGAGGAGGATCGCAGAACGCTGGCGCATGAACTTCATGAAGAACTAGCTCAGTTGGCTGCGGCATTAAAGTGGCAATCAGAGGTGGTCCAGAACCGGATGGAAGGATTGCCCGCTGAGACTGCCTCAAAACTCGGAGATATCGTTACGATATCCGAACAGCTTGTAAAAGCGATCCGCAGATTGTCCTTTTCCGTAAGCCCGTCCATGCTATTTGACCTCGGTTTCAATGAAACTATGGAATATGCCTGCCGCGAGTTTACGATGCACACAGGTATCTCTTGTGCGTATCATTGCGACCTGGAAGAAGATATGGCGGGAGAAGTAAAAACCAACCTGTTCAGGAGTTGCCAGGAGGTGCTCTCACTAATCGCCCGGGAGGAAGGTGTCAACTTTGTTAATATCCGGCTCGCAAAGAGCAATAATAATACTACTGTAGATATTCAACGCGAAGGTGAGACTGCAAATATTTTGCTCCTCGCTGGGAGTCATTAGCAACTAATTCAGCCCGAAATCATTTTCCCGATGGGTGGAATTATACTTTTGAATATTGCTGATATATTGAAACAGTTTCTTAATACGGTCGTACAACGCCGTTGAATCGTTAACGAGGCTGGTCTGTTCCTTCACCCATTCGGCATATTCATCCAGGCAAACATCCTGCATATCTGTTATCGCCATCCACTGTTTTCGGAATTCGTTCATATCCACGTCAAAACAATTCGTATCTATCTCCATGCTATCGGGATTGCTGAGCAGGGGTTGTGAGTATTCTTTTTCAAATCGCTCTACAGTGTCATCAAAAGCAGTAAAGCGTATGTAAACGTCATTAAACCGATTGTGCATGGGCACCATGATGGCCCAGTATTCCTGGCGCACCGACTGAAACTCATTCAGCACATGGTTGATCTCTCCTGGCTTTACACGGAACTCTCCTTTAGGAATATCGACGGCAGGGCGGAGGCCAAGCATTTGTTCGGTGAGCCTGATTTTTTCATGCAAGATGTCAAAGGATTTGCGGACCAGTTTAAGTTCCCGGGAGACTTTTCTGATGCAAGGTCGTAGCTCGAGCAGTTCCTCCTTTATCATGGCCAGCTCGTCATGCAGCTGTTTATATCTTTCTATGAAAGCGCGTTCAAAATCGCTGAGGGCAGCTTCGTACTTGTAATTGAAATGAATCCTCTTCAAAGGATGCTGGATCAGGGTGGGTTTCATAAAATATGGGTTTAAGCTTGCAGCTTAAAAGTAGATATTAAAAAAATAAAAATGCGAGTATTACTACGTGTTTTTTCCCTATACCAAAGGTTTTAAACGGCCTAAACACACTGGAATACCAGATATTTATCGCAGCAACTTTGCTTTTTTGCAGGGGCCAATTTACCTGGTATTGGGGGGTATGGGGTTGCATTTATAGGATGAAATTATTATTTTTAGTTCCACCCTAAACCCACCACCTGTTATGAGGAAGATTCTTGCCGTTATGTCGTTTCTATTTGTGAGCGTATTGGCCTGGTCGCAGCAGTTGAGCCAGATCAGCTTTTCAGGGGCCTCCACACTTTCATATTTTACTTTTATTACCGATCAAGACGTCCTGATCCGGGTTTCTGTAGATGGAAACCTCATGGAATGGGGTACGGAGATGAGGTCGGACCGTAATTCAAATTATTATGCTCCCAAACTCCAGCCTTTTATGGGAAGGGTCGATTATTTTGGACCAGAAACTTCCGATTCCGTCGTTCGGGGGAAAGTAAAAAGTATCGGCACCTGTATGTTGACTTACTACGGTGCATTTGAAAAGGATGGTAAACCGGGAAAACTTAAATCAATCGGGTCGATAGGCCTCGACTACTATACCCAGTTTGATAATGCAGCGCTAAAAGGTAAACTACGTTTTGCCGGCAACCTGGTGCTGGACTATTATCAGTCGCTGGAGAATGAAGCTTTCCGTGGTAAACTAAAATCTGTTGGCAATACCCGCATACAGTATCACTCAACGTTTGACGATAAAGCGATCCGCGGCAAAATTAAAAGCATCGGTTCGGTAAACTACAACTGGGGCACTTCCCTGGATCCAAGGCAGCAAGGGGCGTTGAAGACGGGTTCTTATCGTCAGAATATAAATGGCGTGACCTATATTCTCCGGTAGAAGATCTCTTTTAAAAAGTTATTGGCTATTTGCTATTGCGCGAACCGATGGATACTCATCAGGGGTTTTGCTTGCGCACAAACTTTGTAAGTATCACAATGGTTTGTCCTTCAATTTTCCCTTCGATTTGTTCGGTATTGTCTTCCACCAGCCGAATGTTCTTTACAACAGTTCCCATTTTGGCATTCAGTGTTGAGCCTTTTACATCGAGTGATTTGGTCAATACCACGGAGTCGCCACTTTGAAGTACGTGGCCGTTACTATCGCGGTGGAGTTCGACTGTGGCATCACTTTCATGATCACCTGTGGCCTTTGCCCATGCCAGCATTTGCTCATCGAGGTACATCATGTCGAGATTTTCCATAGCCCAGCTTTCGTTCCTCAGACGGTTGAGCATGCGCCAGGATACAACCTGTATGGCCGGAATCTCGCTCCACATTGTGGTGGACAGGAATTGCCAGTGATCGTTGTCGAGTTCAGCTTTCTTTTCAATTTGCTGGGCGCATTTTTCGCAGATCAATATCGTGTTGTCTGTAATGATTGTGGCAGGTGGTACTTCAAATTTGCGAAGTGGGCCGTCGGATTTACAAAGTTCACACTGGTTTCCACTTCTTTGCATTAGTTCGTCTTGTTTCATATTCCTTATTTGAGAGGCGCGAAGGTAACAAAATCTGCTATGATGCCAAAGATGGTGGCCACGAATCGCACGAATCACACGAATCTGATTTCCCGTGTTCATTTGCCACGGATTACACAGATTTCACAGATTTGAAAATCAGTTCCAACTTGCCTGACCGTTGCGCTTTGAGGCACCCATCCGTGTATTTCTTACAATCAAGTTCAAAAGGATATGGAGAAGCTTAATTCGTGTGATTGGTGCAATTCGTGGCTTCCCAATCCGTGAAATCCGTGTAATCTGTGGCAAGGGGGCGTAGGCAGATTTAAATATGTCGTTTTTACTCCCCCGAATGTCGTGTCTGCCCCGCGTTTTTATGAAGGAACAGTTTCATATTTGTATGAACAAACCATAAACAAAAAACAGATTCTCATGGAAACAAAACAAAGAACCATCGTCACAGTAGAGGCAACCGTAAACGCGCCTATCGGCAAAGTATGGGATTATTGGAATAAACCCGAACATATCACAGAATGGAGTCACGCCTCGGATGACTGGCATACGCCCTGGGCGAAGAACGATCTGCGAGATGGAGGCAGCTTTTCTTCAAGAATGGAAGCTCGTGATGGCAGTTTTGGATTTGAATTTGGTGGCGTTTACGATGTGGTACGCCTTCACGAATATATCGAGTACACCATGGGCGATGGAAGAAAAGTGAAGATCGAGTTTTTGCCCGCCGGTGAAAAAACCCGCGTAGTTGAAAACTTCGAAGCAGAATCAGAAAATCCTGTCGAGATGCAACAAGCCGGCTGGCAGGCCATCATGGATAATTTTAAAAAATATACAGAAGAAAACTAAAAACGATCAACGGTCGCGATCAGAGTTTTTCAGGTTGCGACTTCTTTGAAGAAAATAGAGTACCAGCACAGCCAATAAAATAACTCCACTCAGGAATAGCCAGATCGTATGACTGGTTGGATCGTTCAGCTCCAGGGCGGGTGTTTGACCGATCAGCACAAGACCGGCCCAATAAGCGGGCGCAAGCGTTCGGCCCTGCGCCTGCCCGAGATATTGCAGTTTGGCTTCTTTTAATGCAAGGGCAGTTGACATACCTTTTTCGAGATTCTTGACAAAGATCTCCGTAATCTGGCTGCTGGCTTTTTCATCGATCTTCCAGAGCCCGGTAAGTATGCTATTACTACCGGCATAGTTAAAGGCATGAGCGATCGAGATCATGCCTTCTCCATCCTGGAAGCCGGGTTTGCCAGATTCACAGGCTGTAAGTATGGCAAGATCCGATTTGATATTGCATTCATAAATCTCATCGAGGAATAAGGAATTGCTATCGGTTCCGGCTGCAACATCTTTTGCAAAGATCAGCCTTGACCTTTCAGGTACCAGGTTATTAAATTCGGCATGGGTGCCGATATGTACAATTTTATGTCCAGCCGCGTTTTTTCTGAAAGTATTCAGTGTAGACGTATTATCCAGGTATGCCTGGCCTTTCAACAGCCGGCTTAGATTCCTTGCGGTTTTAATGGTATGCGGCTGTG
>JAEYVW010000184.1 GCA_023429365.1 Bacteroidota bacterium | reverse complement strand
TGACCATCTTATTATCTTCCACGCGTCCCAACTGGATCATTGCTGAAGTGGAAATCATATTCAGCACCAGCTTTTGCGCGGTGCCACTTTTCATTCTTGTGCTACCGGTTACAAACTCGGGGCCCACCACGACTTCAATAGGAAAATCGGCAGCAGCGCTGACCGGGGAATCAGGATTACAGGAAATGCTCCCCGTAACAATACCATGTTTACGGCATTCTTCCAGGGCGCCGATCACATAGGGCGTGGTTCCGCTGGCTGCAATACCGATCACAACATCTTTATCTGATACATTATGAACCTGGAGGTCTTTCCAACCCTGTTCTTTATCGTCTTCTGCATATTCCACAGCGGTTGTGATTGCTTTGTCACCGCCGGCAATGATAGCCACTACCAAACCATAAGGCACTCCATATGTAGGAGGGCATTCGCTTGCATCGACTACAGCAAGCCTTCCGCTGGTGCCAGCCCCAATATAAAACAACCGACCACCCATCAGCATTTTATCACTTACTGCCTCGACTAACTTCTCAATCTGTGGTATGGCCCGTGCCACAGCATCCGGCACCAGTTGATCCTCCTTGTTGATGTTGACCAGCAACTCAGCCACACTCATTTTTTCCAGGTTATGATACAAACTCGACTTCTCTGTAATCTTTTCAAATGCCATACTTCATCTTTTAGCTATGGTATTCTATGAGACCGCTCATAGGTTTTTTTAATACTTTTCCCAGTTTAAACTCGTAACTATTGCATAGTTCCTGCAGTACATCACGGAATCCATAAGCCACACTGCCTACAAAATTCACCGGTAACGCCTTTGATTCTTTATACCTGCATAAATGTGTAAAGAAAAAATCATTCAGGCAATCTTCAATGATATTTTCAATCATATAGTGTCCCCTGTTCTCGGCCAGGAACATAACAAAGCCGGCAAGATAACGATTAGGCAAGGGATTCTTATAAACATTTTCCAATATTTCGGAAGAATTGGTCAGGTACTTAAGATCAAATCGACCTTTTAATTCATCATCAAAAGTATTGTACAGGTAATATTGTAACACCCTTTTTCCCATATAGGCGCCACTCCCTTCATCACCCAGCACATACCCGAGTCCCGGACTATTTTGTACGATCTTTTTCCCGTTGTAGTAGCATGAATTAGATCCGGTACCCAGTATACAGGCAATACCCCTGCTGTGTCCGCATAAAGCGCGGGCAGCTGCCAGCAGATCGTGATTTACGTCCACTTTAGATTCGGGAAATACGTCTTTAAGCGCGTTCTTCACCAGTTTGGCATTGTCGGGGTTGGCGCATCCCGTACCATAAAAAAAAACCTCATCAACCCGGACATTCTTCATTTTAGGTTTCAGTTCATTCAAGAGTAACTCCCTTATCTGTTCACGATTTAAAAAGTACGGACTTATCCCCTGGGTAAGAATTGTTTTATTTTTCTTCTCGTCTATTAGTGTCCACTCAGCTTTTGTAGCACCGCTGTCAGCTATCAGTTTTACAGAAGGCATATAAAGATTTGTTGAAATGGATGAACGAAAACAACATTCCGCTCAAATCCAGTATTTTGCGCCAAATTAATGTAAAGATAGAAGATGCGAAATAAAAAACTTCAGGTTTGGCTACCGCTTATTTTTTCATTGGTATTGATCGCGGGAATGTTTCTGGGATACAAGATGAATAATAAAGGTACAAGTAAGGGTTTTTTCAAAAACACGACGCCTTCTACCTTACAGGAAGCACTTGATCTCATACGACTAAGATATGTTGACAAAGTAAATCTCGACTCTGTCCAAAGAGGCGCCATCAAAGCCATGATGAATGAACTTGATCCGCACTCAGTTTATTTTCCACCAGTTGAATTGAAAGAAGCCAACGAAGATCTCGCTGGTATCTTTGACGGCATAGGCGTTGAATTCAATATATTCAGCGACACCGTGAATGTGATGTATGTAGTCCCTGGTGGACCCAGTGAGAAAGCCGGTTTGCAGATTGGAGACAAATTGCTTAAGGTAAATGACTCGACCCTGACAGGCAAATCCGTTACAACAGAAAAGATAAAGGAATATATCCGCGGCGAGCGTGGTTCTGTTGCCGCTATCCAGATTTTAAGAGGCCGGGACATAAAAACGATCCAGGTAACTCGCGGCGTGATCCCGGTTTCATCAGTTGATGCCGCTTACATGATCGATAAGATAACAGGGTACATTAAACTGAATAAGTTCACCGAGAATAGTTACGAAGAGTTTATGGCGGCGCTTGAAAGCCTGGTTAAACAGGGACTTGGTGAACTCATCCTCGATTTGCGCGGCAATGGTGGCGGTTACATGAATGAAGCCATCGATATGGCCGATGAATTTCTCGATAGCGATCGGCTGGTGGTGTACACTGAAGGCACCAACAGCAAGAAAAGGGAGTACCGCTGCAAAAGACCGGGACTATTTGAAAAAGGAAAACTTAGCATACTCGTTGATGAACTTTCTGCAAGTGCCAGTGAAGTACTCGCAGGCGCACTTCAGGACTGGGATCGTGCCACCATCATCGGCAGACGCACATTTGGTAAAGGACTGGTGCAGGAACAATATCAACTGAGTGATGGATCAGCAATCAGGCTTACGGTAGCGCGATACTTCACACCCCTCGGTAGAAGCATTCAACGATCATATGGACAGGGTAAGAAGGTTTATATGGACGAAATCTGGGAGCGATTCTCTAATGGAGAATCCCTGTATGCCGATTCGAATAAAATAAACAATGGACAGGAGTATAAAACACCCGCCGGTCATATCGTGTACGGTGGCGGAGGTATAATGCCCGATATCTTTGTCCCCATTGATACCGCATCCTACCCTCCGGGAATCAACAGGTTATTTGTCAATAGCAGTTTCAACAATTTTGTCTACACCTACTATCTCCGCAATAGATCGCATATTGACAAATATGACAATGCCGGCGACTATGCCCGAAATTTTGATAAGAAAGATGAAATGTGGGAACAGTTTGCAAGCTATGCATCACTTAAAGATTCTGTAAACCTTGGAATACTCTCAGCGAAACAAAAAGAATCGCTGCAAAGAAGGTTAGTAGCTTACCTGGGCAGATTCCGGTGGAGAAACAGCGGTTATTTCCAGGTGTTGAACGCGCAGGACGCCATGGTAAAAAAAGCGCTGGAAGAATTTAAGTAACAAAACAAGGTAATTGGTAAATGGGAGCTGGTCATTTCGATTTGTGGATAGATAACATTCTGCTCGCTTGTTTACACATATGTCAACCGATGTAGAATAAAAAACCCGGGTCAAACCCGGGCTTCCTGCTTACCTATAATTAGTGATTACCAGTTTTATTCTCATCCCACCATTTCTTTTCAATCCTGTATGATCCGAAAAGACCCAGGCCGCCACCGATCGCGATCAACGCAAAATAGATGGGTACATTCTTGTCATCATCATAATGTCGGGTTGGCGTCATGCTACCGTATAATACATAGTTGTCGAGTAAATAAGCCAGGAACAATCCCACACCCGCCCCGATCAGGAGAAGGGCCCATTTCAAATTCTTATAGGGTGCCGGGCGATTAGCAAATTCTTTGGGATTCATACCTTTTTCGATCATGGCCATATTCTGCCGGGTTTTCAGGTAGTAGATACCGAATATCATCGCAAACCCTCCTGCGAACATGGTTACTGGAACTAAAACTTCTGGACCGTTCATAAATTTAATTTTTTATTGGTTTAATGATTTTGTTTTTGTTTTTCCCGCCCGAGTGGTGTTCTCAGCGGTTTGTCCTGATATGACTACAGCTTTAAAACCCAGGTTACAGCCATTTCAGAATTTTTTCAAAAAACGTGTTACAAAGGATAAGACTACAGGAGTTTAGGTCAGGTTACAGGTATCTTAAAAAAGGTTTTTAAGTCAATTATCTCTTTCCTGCCGTTCAATTTACTATAATATATAACATGCAAAATTTCACACCTGCAATACTTAATTTAGTGTAACCAAATACCAGGGGCTGTAGTCTTATATAAAGAATGTCGACCGGACTGAATGATAATGAACTGATTAGCAAGGTGCTAATGGGTGAGCAACAAGCGTATGCCACCCTGGTGAACCGCTATCAGAACTATGTATTCACCCTGGCATTGCGTTTCACCCGCAACCGGGAAGATGCGGAGGAAGTGTCGCAGGACATATTTATAAAGGCTTATAAAGCACTGGCTGATTTCAGGGGTGCGTCCAAGTTCAGCACCTGGCTTTATACCATTGTAAACACAACCTGTATCAGTTTTCTCCGCAAAAAAAAGCTGGAACTGCATTCCCTTGACAATGAAAAAGTTTTTGAGGTGGCAGATAGCCAGGATTCCGGGATGCATGCCAACCAGGTAGAACAAAAGTCGAGGGTGGCAATGGTAAACAACGCCATCCGAATGCTCAGTGCAGATGACGCGGAGGTTATAACTTTGTTCTACAAAGGCGAGCAGACACTTGATGAAATTGCCCAGATCCTGGGGATTGAACCCAACACAGCAAAAGTGAGGCTGCACCGTGCCAGGGCGAGACTGAAGGAAAAAATGGAATTACATTTTGCACAGGAAGTGAAAGATTTATAAGCCAGTTTGGAACCTGTGCTGAAAATAAAAATTGAAATTATTAATAAAAGGAGGCGATTATGAATCATGAAGAAATGAAACCCGGCTTTCAAGCAAGCGACGAAGTTCGCCTGTGGGAATATATTGATGGCCTGTCTTCCGCCGAAGAAAAATCGGTGATCGAGGAATTGATAGAAAATAATGCCCAGTGGCGGGTAAAGTATAAAGAGTTGCTCGAAGTACAGCAGTTGCTTCAATCATCAGAACTGGAAGAACCCTCCATGCGGTTTACTAAGAATGTGATGGAAGAGATCAGCAAACTCCATATTGCGCCGGCTACAAAAACTTATATCAACAAGAATATTATACGTGGCCTGGCTATTTTCTTTATCACACTTATTGTCGGATTCCTGGTATACGGGTTTGGTCAGATAGACTGGACAGTACAGGGTGATACGAAGTTGCCGGTTGACCTGACAAGAGTTGACTATAGTAGAATGTTCAATAACGACTGGGTGAATGCTTTTATGATGATCAACGTTATCCTGGGGCTGTTCCTGCTGGACAGGTATTTGGCCAACAAACGCAAACAATTCCGCGAAGAAGCTTGATGAATCATTATCATCAGGTCCGGTATGACCCTCCTGTTTACAGGAGGGTTTTTTATTTTAAAGCTTAACTTTACCGCTAAACAAATGTTTGTAATGGACATTAAGAATAATATTCTCGAGACAATTGGTAATACACCATTGATCCGCCTCAATAAGATCACGAAAGGTTTTCCCTGTACCGTTGCAGCGAAAGTGGATTATTTCAATCCCGGCAATTCTATCAAAGACCGGATGGCGCTAAAGATGGTGGAAGTGGCCGAGCAGGAAGGAAAATTAAAACCCGGTGGTACTATCATCGAAGGTACCAGTGGAAATACCGGTATGGGACTTGCCCTGGCCGCTGTTGTGAAAGGATATAAATGTGTTTTTGTAACGACCGATAAGCAATCCAAGGAAAAAGCTGATATACTCAAGGCTGTTGGTGCCGAAGTAATCGTTTGCCCAACGAATGTTGCACCAGAAGATCCCCGCAGCTATTACAGTGTGGCAAAGCGACTGGCTTCTGAAATACCCAACTCCTATCACATGAACCAGTATGACAACCTGGCCAATCGACTGGCGCATTATGAATCAACCGGACCTGAGATTTGGAACCAGACAGATGGTAAGATAACTCACCTGGTATGTACCGCTGGCACCGGGGGTACGATCACGGGTACAGCCATGTACCTGAAAGAAAAAAATCCTGCAATCCAGGTGTGGGCTATCGATGTTTACGGTTCACTGCTTACAAAATATTTTCGTACCGGTGAAGCGGACATGAATGAAGTGCACCCCTATATTTCAGAGGGATTTGGTGAAGACTTTGTTCCACAGAACTACGATATGAGCGTAATCGATCATTTTGAACAGGTGACTGATAAAGACGGAGCGATCATGGCCCGCAAACTGGCAAAGGAAGAAGGTATCTTCTGTGGCTATAGTGCCGGAAGCTGTATCCAGGGATTAATGCAACTCAAACACAAGCTGAAAAAAGACGACCTGGTTGTTTGCATCTTTCATGACCACGGCAGTCGCTATGTAGCGAAGATCTACAACGACCAGTGGATGATCGAACGCGGATTTTTGGAAGTAAAAACATTTAAAGATGTGGTCAGTTCACGTGGCGCACAGCGACTGATTACAGTCGAACCATCGCAAACTGTGGCTGAAGCGGTGGAACTGATGAAAAAATATGATATCGAACAGCTTCCTGTCATTAATGGCGATGGACCCGTAGGCGCGATCAGCGAAGGCGGTTTATTTCAAAAAGTATTTGACAATCCTGAAATAAAGAATTCAAAAATCGCCGATGTGATCGAGCCCCAACTACCCCTGGTTGCTTTTGATACACCTGTGGAGAAATTAAGTTCGCTAATTCATAAAGGCAATGGCGCCGTACTAGCTAAAGACGATGCCGGCAATTATCATATCGTTACCAAGTATGATGTGTTGCAGGCCCTGGGGAAATAACCCTTAGCGTCGAATGCAATAAACTTAAGGATCAAATTTTCGGCGATGAAAACGTTTGCATAAGGCGCTTTTCGTAGAATTACGATGTCGACAGCCTGATTTTTTCGTATAAACAACCTCGCTGAATTACCATAAAAACCGGAAAAACTGCCATAAAAAATCGGGCAATTTTGCTCTGTGTTGCTAAAGGATTCACAATTATTTTTGTCTCAGAAGTTGATTGATCAGTTCGATCGAATCCAATATCATCCAATAAAAACCAACCGTCCAAGTATTGAATTTTTTTAAATTCCAATCCTAAAAAAAACCAACGATTTGAAATCCGTATCAGTCAGCTTCTTCCTTTTGAAAAACTAAAGAGCTTTATAAAATCCAACATCCTGTAGAAGACAAGATCCAAAATCCGAAAGAAAATCAAACCCAGATCCTGCGAAAACCATCCGAATCCCAATCCTGAAAGACCGCTCGCAAGTCACCGTGTCCAAATCCATGAAAAAAATTTAAGTCCGGAACCCTCCTGCTATATCTTAAAGAGATAGCAGGAGGCGCGGTGATTAAACCCCTGCTCTTTTACATACCAATTACGCATTTATATAAAGTTATTCACTCAAGGACGGGCATACACCAATACTGATTTGAGAAAGAGAAGATTGAATGACTCTTTCTCAAATCTAATTGGTTGGTAAATTCAAGGACTAATAAAATTCAAGACCCCCGACTTCCTCACCTCCCCGCGTCAGACGGGGACGTCAGACGCTGGTGAACTCCAGGCTACCGACTACTAACTACCGGCTATCGAACTGCTCCACATCACGTCAGACGGGGACGTCAGACGCTGGTGACTACTGACTACCGACTACTGACTACCGACTATCGAACTGCTCCACATCACGTCAGACGGGGACGTCAGACGCTGGTGAACTCCAGTCTACCGACAATCGAACTGCTCCACATCGCGTCAGACGGGGACGTCAGACGCTGGTGAATTCCCGACTACCGACTACTGACTGTTTTCGTATCTTCCGGAAATGAGTTTTGAACCTCCGACCACTAGTCCTGAAAACGTTTATAATAACAAGCCCTCCCGGAAAAAACCGATGTTCCCGGTGAGCCCGGCCCTGCGCTCCTACCTTAAGCACCATGGCCGCGAAGTAAAACTTCCCGTACTATACAAAGACCTTCTGCATTACACTTTTTCAACACCCATCAAAGACAAGAACGGGAATGATACCCTATGGGAAAAAACGATATACGACAAACGTGAATGGGACTTTATCCGCGAAGGCCTGGTAAAGATCTACGCGATCCTGAAAACGGAAGGCGATTTCAGCTTTACAAGTCATCTTGATGTGGCCCGTATCGATTTCTGCACTTTTGGTAATTCACATCCTTTCCGCATACGTATCGTCAACAAGTACAATGACAACTATGATCACTATTACATCAAAATTGCAGACGCTTCCCGTATCTACGGCCTCGAACTAGAACATATACTTTCCCCTAACCGCATCACATTTTTTACCTGTGACAACACACTTGTAGAGGAACATATTCCAGGCATTCCCGGTGATTCTTTTATCCAGCAAATGAAAACTGACCCGAATATCAATAAGATAAGGCTGGCCAAGGAATTTGTGAAATTCAATGAGCGCTGCTTTGTTCGCCTGCTGGGTGATATGCGGAGTTATAATTTTGTAATTGACATCACCCCTGATATTGAAGACTACCAGTACCGGATCCGCGCCATTGATTTCGATCAGCAATCGTATGAGGGCCGAAAGAACCTTTACCTGCCACAGTTTTTCAAAGAGAATTATCCATACGTGGAACTATGTCTGAAACACCTTAACCAGGAGTCGATCGCCCAATACCAGGCGGAGGAAAGGACTATGATCACATTTCGGCTGGCATCTTCGCGATACCGCATCAAAGAACTGCTCGACATAATGGCAAAGGACGAAATTTCGATAAAGGAAAAGATCGACCAGTTAAAATCTGAGCTCATTGAGCATTTACATACGCATGCATTCAGCCGCTGTGTTTCGATGGGCCAGGTTGTAAAAAGACATCTCAAACAAACACTACAAAAAAACCTGATGCTGGTACAGAAAAACCTCGGCAAAGGCAACCTGGGAGTATAACAGAATTTTCTCATGAACAGAACTTTTTCTGGTCACGGAGGCTATGGAGGAATACACGAAGATCACTATGACGTTTACCAAAAATCTCCGTGCTCTTCCTGCTCCCTTTGTGCTCTTCGTGTCCTGTTTTCTGCCTGGAAGCCCGCCAATTGTCCCTAATTATAAATAAACTATATTAGCTGCACTTTTTAAC
>JAEYVW010000183.1 GCA_023429365.1 Bacteroidota bacterium | reverse complement strand
TCGCCGACAGCACATTAATTCTTGGTCACCGCAATAGTGAGTGGTGCGGACATGGCCCTATCCTGGAACAGGATATCGCGATTTCCAATATTTCCCTCGACCTGATTGGTCAGGCAAGGAATCTTTACCAATATGCGGCCACACTGCAAAATGACGGATCCACGGAAGATAGTTACGCTTATTTCAGGGACAGCCATGAATTCAAAAATCTTTTACTGGTCGAACAACCAAATGGTGACTGGGCGCAAACAACGCTTCGGCAATTTTTCTTTAGCGGCTGGCAACAGCTATTTTTTGAAAAATTAGTGGATGGAAATGACGCACAGCTAGCCGCCATCGCATCCAAATCACTCAAAGAAATCGCATATCATCTCCGGTGGAGCAGCGAATGGGTGATCAGGCTCGGCGATGGCACCCAGGAAAGCCACGATCGAATGAACAAAGCCATTGATAACTTATGGAGCTATACGGATGAGATGTTTATTCCGTCAGATTATGAAATAAATCTTGTTAATGATGCTAACCCTACTGATATCGCACAACTAAAGGACCCCTGGATGGAAAAAGTAAGCTCCATCTTCGAAGAGGCCACTTTATCGGTTCCAGCATCGTCTTTAGGACATGCGGGGGGCAAACAGGGAAAACATTCTCCGCATCTGGCTGTTATTTTGAAAGAAATGCAATCAGTGGCCAGGACAGATCCCGGTGCGCAATGGTAATATTTGAATAGTGAGCATTCACCAGGAAAACATATTAAAAAATTCGACTGAAACAGAAAGAAAGGTTTGGCAGATACTTGAGACAGTATGTGATCCGGAAATTCCTGTGCTGACGATAGTTGACCTGGGCATAGTCAGGGAGGTCAAACAACAAAGTAATAGCGTTGCAGGTAACCAGGAGTTGGAAATTGTGATCACACCCACGTATTCCGGTTGCCCGGCCATGGATATGATCTCTATGAATATCCGCATGGCTCTACTTGAAAACGGATTTAAAAATGTAAAGATCACCAGCGTTCTTTCGCCAGCCTGGACAACCGATTGGATGAGCGAGGAAGGCAGACAAAAACTAAAAGCCTACGGCATTGCGCCACCCAATCCCAAACAACAGGTTTGCCATAACGAACTTTTTGCACCGCATGAAGCTGTACAATGTCCCCAGTGCAATTCCTGGCATACGCACCGGATCAGTGAATTCGGATCTACGGCTTGCAAAGCATTGTATCAATGCGATGACTGTAAAGAGCCCTTTGACTATTTTAAATGTCATTGACAGTTCTAAAAAAATTCACTGTATTACTTTGCCGGTTGCGTAATAACTCCATCTGCGGAATTAGTACATTCGTAAAAAACCAACCCGATGTCATCGATTCTTTTTGAAGTAAAAGACGCGGTTGCCCGCATTACACTCAATCGTCCTGACAAGCTCAATTCATTCAATCGTGAAATGGCCCTGTTGCTACAACAGAAACTGGATGAATGCAAATCAGGTGAAGTAAGATGCGTACTAATAACAGGTGCAGGTAAGGCTTTCTCCGCCGGTCAGGATCTTGCCGAAGTTGCAAGCCCCGATGGTCCGGGGATGCAACGTATTCTAAGTGAACATTACAACCCTATAGTAGTAAGGATCAGGAAACTCGAAAAACCGGTAGTAGCAGCAGTGAATGGTGTGGCTGCCGGTGCCGGCGCCAATATTGCCCTGTGTTCGGATATTGTTGTAGCCGCGGAATCGGCTTCTTTTATCCAGGCATTCTCCAAGATCGGGTTGATACCTGATAGCGGCGGCAGTTATATACTTCCACGCCTAATAGGCTGGCAAAAAGCTTCTGCGCTGATGATGCTGGGTGAAAAAGTGGCCGCCCCGGATGCCGAACGTATGGGCATGATCTACAAGATATTTAAGGATGAGGTATTTTTGGAAAATGCGAATAATATCGCCCGGTTCCTGGCGGAAATGCCAACTAAGGGGCTCGCTTTTACGAAGCAGGCATTGAATATTTCGTTTTCCGGGAATTTTGAAGAACAATTACACGATGAAGATATCCTGCAGCAAAAAGCTGCAGTCACCAAAGACTACCAGGAAGGGGTGAACGCCTTTATGGAAAAAAGAAAACCGGTGTTCAGGGGCGAGTAGTTCACCAGGAAACTATTATTTAAACTATACCACACACATGGCCGATGATCTCAAAGCAAAACAGGTAGTCGATCACATGATGAAAAACGATTTGTTCAGCCAGTGGCTGGGAATCGAGGTGCTCGAAATCCGCGAAGGATACAGTAAAATAAAAATGACCGTAAGACCGGAAATGATCAATGGTTTTGGTATTGTACACGGTGGCGTCGCTTTCTCGCTGGCTGATAGCGCTTTTGCATTTGCCTGTAATAACCGGAATAATCTGTCTGTCGCCCTTGATACATCCATCAATTTTACAAAGCCTGTTCATGTAGACGATATTCTCACGGCTGAAGCCAGGGAAATACATAATGGCAGATCAACGGGACTCTATCATATCAATATAACCAATCAACGCGAGCATGTGGTTGCGGTATTTAAAGGAACCTGTTTCAGGACAGGGAAACCGCTTCATTAAGAAAACAATTCCTACAACAATTGCGGCGCTTTTTTAATGATATATTCCCTTGTCGCCCTCATCGTTTCATCCCGGGTGGTGTTTGCATCTACCAGTGAAACAACTCTTTGCAAACCCAGTTCCCTCCATTCAGATTCTTTTAAATCCGACTCGCCACAAATCGCATGGCATGGTACACCATACTCTTTTGCAAGGGATGACAGGTACCCTACCACTTTGCCAGTGCTGCTTTGTCTGTCGATCCTGCCCTCCCCGGTGACCAGTAATTGCGCCCCGGGCAATGCATCTTTTATTCGGCTGGCTTCCACGATCATTTCAATTCCTTTCTTCATATTTACGTTAAAATAAGGGAGAAGCCCTGCAGCAATACCGCCCGCAGCACCAGTACCCGGGATAGCAGACACGTCCCTTCCTGTATGGCTTTTTATTACCCCGGCAAAATTTCTTAAGCCCTCATCCAGCAACTTAACCTGGGTGGCATCAGCGCCTTTTTGAGGCGCATAAATAAAAGCGGCGCCATTATTACCATACATCGTATTTTGAACATCGCAGGCTACATCAAAACTTACATCGGGGATCCGGTCAGGGGTGTCGATTTTTTTGATCGCATTCAAACTACCTCCGGAAGGAGTGATGGGAACATCATTCTGATCAAAAAACCGGAAACCGAGCGCAGAAAGTATACCGGTACCCGCGTCATTGGTTGCACTTCCACCTAAACCCAGGACTACCCTCCTGGCTCCATCACTGATAGCTTTCTTTATCATCAGCCCTGTTCCATATGAAGAAGCCAGTAGAGGATTGCGTTCCTCTTTCTTCAGCAATACAAGTCCGCTGGCCAGGGCCATTTCAATCACTGCTGATCCGCGCTGTTGATCCCATTCATATTGTGTCTTTATTGGCCGGCCCAGCGGGTCCACGGTTTCGACAAAAACAGTTTGCGTATGCAGGTAGTGTTTCAATACTGACGCAAATCCATCGCCGCCATCTGCCATAGGAAAACCTGCTACATCAATATCGTTACTGAATTGCCGAAAGCCTTCTTTTAGCGCTTCACATACTTCGAAGCTGCTGAGACTTCCTTTGAACTTGTCGGGGGCAACAACAATCTTCATTTTTACAATTTACAAAAACATATCACAATTGCCTGATTCTTAAAGTTTGTACCGGGCAAATGAATATTGAAATGTTATGACATTAAATAACTTTTTCATTAAAATGCTTGCATAATCCCGATGCAGTTATTAGTTTTACCCTTAATATATCCTTCGATCCTCCCGAAAAACGCAATAATTAATCAAGCGTACCCAATTCTCCTTCACAAAGCCTCCACGATTACATCCTGTAAATTACCGTACCCGACAATCCGCATTTATTGACTTTTTATTTAGAGCGTTTCTGAATCACAGATCCTGTTAATGCCATGCAAAGTCCAGTCTTCTGAAGCCTGTTTGATACCCAAACTGAAGACATATAAAATTCACGACATGAAACAGATCTACACTTTGCTGATCATTTTATCAGCAACCATGATTGCTAATGCGCAAATTCCTTTACCTCCCGCAGCTGCGCCCGGCAATGAAAACAATTGCACTACCAACCCAAATATTGATGTTTGTCCGCCTACCAGTAATACCGTGGTGGGAAGCCATCGCGATGGTGTATACCATCGGGGAAATAGTTCAAATCACCTTGGACAGAACGCGGTGTGGCGTTTTAGAAATATGGCCACTGTCGAAGGCGTAACTGTGAACGTGGAAGTGACCATCGACCAGCTTTACAATGCTGTCCTCGAAAATATCGATGATGACAACGCGGTGGACCAGGCCGGAGTTTCCATTGTTAACTTTTTCGCACCAAGGATCAGCCCCGACCAAAACCTAACCAGTACCAATCGCAGGGGTTATGTTCAATTCAGCATGAAGTTTTACAAAAACACCAATGGTGCGAATAATGGCACTAACGCAGATTTCGCAACTCCCGTGAGCCTGTCAAACCTTAACTATGTTCACTACGACATCGATGGCGGCAATGCCAACAATGTAAACAGTGGTGTAGAAGGTAGCTGGTTCCGTGAAACAGGTCTCGCCAAAAAAATCTCCGACCACAACCCTTCGGTGTTGGCCAATGCCGTAACAGAACTTTCCTTATATAGCTATACCGATGCAGGTGATAACTGGACCGGTTTTGCTGGTACTGTATATGAAAGAGGTGGTGTATCTCGTTGTGCGCAGGTAGCATCATCATTCTCTTATGACAATAGTCAGCCCGGTATTACTGTAAGAATGGGTTATGACTATAATCCCGGTAGCAACGGGGGTCGGCCGGTGAGACAATATGGTTCTCGCCTTGGTTGCTTTAATTTCCCTTCATTGTCAACACTGCCGGTCGATCTGCTGAGTTTCTCTGCATCGTATAATAATGACATGGCAAATTTGAAATGGTCTTCGGATCGGGAAATGAACTTTGAAAAATATATCATTGAGCGTAGTCTTCCCGGAACCGACTTTACAGCGGTAGGAGAAAAAAGAGCTTCGGGCAACAACGGACAAAACCATTATGACTGGGCCGAAGATCTTTCAAATATAAATGGCAGCACATACTATTACCGCTTAAAGATGGTTGACATTGATGGTAAATTCTCTTATAGCCCTGTAGTGATGGTAAAAAAAGATGCAAAAGCGATTAACGGTATCACCATTAGCCCCAACCCGGTTGCCAGCAGCGCAACAACCGTGCGTTTTACTGCAACTAATTCATCATCGATAGAACTCAGGGTAGTTGATATATCAGGTAAACTTTTATTACAACAAAAGAATAAAGTTTCTGAAGGCATTAATAGTATTTCGATCAACAACCTCGACAAACTGCAACCGGGTACTTATATTCTACAGGTATTGAATGAAGGAGTGTCAACGGTTACAAAATTCTCTGTTGCTCGTTAATCTTTTTTAAATCACAATGCTTTCCCCCTCTGCAAAATGCAGAGGGGTTTTTTAATGTCTGAAAAATCATGCGGCAAACGAATTACAAAAAATTATATCTATTCATACGCTTTCATTTTTAACATCTAGATTATAGTTTTGTATATACAGTTTTCCAATACCTCCCGAATTCCCCATTAATCGGACGTACCCAATTCTCCTTCTTAAAGCCTCTTATTATTAAGGTCTGAGCCGGCGTAATTATTTACGTCACTGCAAAACTCTGCCATCCCGATCCTACACAAATTCCAACCTGTGTGGTACACACAGCCCCGTAACTAATTCGAAGACTTTTTTTATAATCTAAACTCTAAGAGCAATGAACATCTCTACCCACCTAAGACAAGCTCTGCCGCAGCTATTGATGTCGGCTGCAGTTATGCTTGCTTCTCTCATTTCAAGTGCACAGATTGTCCGTCCATATGGCAATCCTATTTATTCCGACAACCTCAAAGGAGGTCATACCATTTTTGGGAATACGATCCTGGCGGGAAGTAATATGAACTCTTCACAAACACCAACCAGCAGTAACGGTTACACTACCAGTTCATATGGTAATGATAACAACAACATGCAATGGGTTGATGTGGATGGAACTATCACAACTCCACCGGCAACCATCTTCAATTTCGGCGCTGATTGGTACTACTACCGCAGAGCAAGTTCCGGCAGTAACCGTTTTAATTATTCTACCAGTAGTGGTCCCGGAAGCTACACATCAACAGGCTACAATCAAACTTCAACAGCCTGGGGAGAAGACAATGCGCCAATTCGGTTCAATACCGGGTCGGGCGGTACCACTTTGAGTGGAAGTGATGGCCGGGCCACTAACAGGAATACTTATTATTTCCGAAAAACAGTGAATATCTCTGGCGATGTAACACTCTATTCGTCTGTTACACTAACCGTTCGGTATGATGACGGTGTTGTAGTATTTGTAAACGGTACAGAAGTGGGTCGCCCAGACATGCCTTCTGGTAGCTTTAACTACAATACAGACGCGAGCAGCTGTAACGGTTCAGGATACAGAACAGCTACGATAGACGTTCCAATTTCCCTGTTACAGAGTGGCAGCAACGTCATTGCCGCCGAAGTACACCAGGGCAATAACTGCAGTGGAAATGCAGACATGTATTTTGATATGTCTATGTCCGGTACAGCTCCTTCCGTTACCAACACCTTCAATTCCTCCTCAGCTGACCTGGTGTTGCCCATCGGTACCAACACGGTAAAATTCGCAAGACTGTATTGGGGAGCCCGTATCCTCAGCAGCCAGGTTACTTCAAACGACGCAAACCTGAAGACTGTGAAGATTCGCAAGGGCAATGGTAACTATCAAACAATTACAGGCGGACAAATCGACAAGACTACAAGTTCAAGTGTCGTCAACTATCAGGGCTATTACGATGTTACAACTTTTGTAAAACAAAATGGCGCCGGCACTTATACCGTGGCTGATATTGCCAGTTCCACCGGTTCTGTCAGCAACGGTGGTAACTATGGTGGCTGGTGCATAGTCGTGGTGTACGAAAACAACAACCGCCCTTACTCCAGTATCAGACTGTACGACGGATTTATCAATGTACAGGATGGCGGTACCCAGACGATCACTCTCACAGGTTTGAACGCGCCTGGTACCCCGGTATTAGCATCAGACGCTTACATGTCGGCCATGGCATGGGAAGGTGATGCCAACCTTGGCGCCACGTCGGGCAACCCGGCCGGTGACTATATGGAGATCAATGGCGTGAAAGTTTCAAACGCGCTCAACCCCGCCCAGAATTTCTGGAATGGAAGTATCACTAAAAATGGCGTTCATGTTACAAGCAAATTCCCTGACTATATCAACCAGATGGGATTGGATATCGATGAAGTGCAAGTGGGACAGGGTTATAATATTGATCCCAACAGCACTGAGGTAACCGTGAAATTCGGCACCGAAGCAGATCAGTACTTCCCCACTGTATTTGCCTTTACCATGGCCTCCAAACCGCCCCTGGTTGAATTGAATAAAACTGGTACGATTACCGGCCCGGGTGCGGCACAAAAGTTACTGTTCCCCAACGAGACCATCACTTATATTCTTAGTGGTAAAAACAGTGGTGGAGGCGATGCGTTATCTGCAACTATCATTGACACCATACCTTTTGGGCTTAGTTATGTTCCCGGATCACTTGTGATCAACTCGGGTGGCGCTGCAGGTCCGAAGACAGATGCCCAGGGTGATGATGAGGCTTTCCTGGCTACTGCTAATGGCAAAACTTATGTGAAATATTACCTGGGTAGCGGAGCAACACCCCACAGCGGTGGTGTACTGGCTCCCAATCAAAGTTATTCAGTGCAGTTCAAATGTCTGACCCCGGCCTCAGCGCATCCCGCGCTTTCTGTTAGTAATACTGCCCGGATCGTTGGAACCGGCGTTGATGGCACTGCGTTCGTTGATGATGGAACATTCCTCTTCGGCCCCGGTAATACCACACTGGCGGTAAAACTGATCGACTTTAAAGTAAAAGAAGAAAACAAAGTAGCGGTTCTCGACTGGACCACCGCCGGTGAGCTGAAAAATGAAAGGTTCGAGGTAGAGCGCAGCACAGACGGTATTCATTTCTCAACCGTAGGTACGGTGAGCGGCAATGGTACTACCAATGACCGGAAAGATTATCGCTTCACAGATCCGATCCCAGCTGGCAGCACCATATTCTACTACCGACTGAAGGATGTGGATGTGGATGGAAAAGCTTCTTATAGTAAGATTGTGGCCCTGCGACTGGAAGCAGACAAGAATATGAACTCGTTCGTGGTATATCCCAACCCATTCAGCACCAACCTGAAACTCCAGGTGAAGGCTGATAGAGAGTCGTCAC
The DNA here is from genome assembly GCA_023429365.1 of Bacteroidota bacterium. Lineage (GTDB taxonomy): Bacteria > Bacteroidota > Bacteroidia > Chitinophagales > Chitinophagaceae > Terrimonas_B. The sequence goes on along the minus strand of JAEYVW010000183.1, from coordinate 16,200 downwards.
TGACAGTTAATATTTACAATGCCCTTGGTCAGCGGGAGATCAGCCGCAAACTCACCCTCCAGTCTGGGACCAATATCGTGGTACTGCAGGATCTGGATAATCTTAAACCTGGTTTGCACGTATTGGAACTGGCCACAGAAGACGGAAAAATGACACAAAAAATTATGAAAAACTAAAGCTCAGCGCTTTATAAGCATTACCCCTTCCGCCGACTGGCAGGAGGGGTTTTTTATTGCAAAAAAACGGTCCCGGTCATCAAAATGCACTTCTTTCTGATTAGGAAAAATCGTAACTTAATATCTCCACCAATTTTTACCATTAAACGGATTGTTTATGAAAAGAAATTTACTCTGCCTGGGAATTTTTTCCTTTCTACTTTTTATAACCCTTGCCACCAGCGCACAAACAGACCGCTTTGCATACGCGATCACAGATATGAAAAAAGACGGTGCCAACTGGAGCTTTCTTAGAAAGATTGACCTAAACACCGGCTCCTTTAGCGATGTGATCCTGAATGGAGGTGATGAAGCGATAACCGCCTTCGATGAAGCATCTAAAAAACCTTTGTCGCAACCCTTCTCTGATGAGCGTTTTGGGAAACACGCTAATGCAGCTTTTGCTACCGGCGTAGCTGCCATTGCTTACGACAGGAAAAACCAACGCATTTATTATACGCCGATGTTCATTAACCAGCTCCGTTATATTGATCTGAAAACGATGAAGGTTTACTTTGTACCGACAACAGAAATGGAAGGACTGACCATAAAAGCTTCCGACCAGAGTAATATCATCACCCGTATGACTATAGGACCCGATGGTAACGGTTATGCGCTTACCAATGATGCAAACCACCTGCTTCGCTTCACTACCGGGAAAAAAATCACGATGACTGACCTGGGAGCTATTACCGATCATCCCTCCAACAACCAGGTGTCTGTACATAACTCCTGCACCAGTTTTGGTGGCGATATGGTTGCAGACGATGATGGAAACCTATACCTGTTTTCCAACCGTACCAATGTTTTTAAAATAAATATTGAAAGCAAAGTAGCTACTCACCTGGGCGCCGTATCTGGACTGCCACCAACATTCACCGTAAATGGTGCGGCTGTAGACGACAATAACAACATTCTAATAACAAGTGCTGCCGATGACAAGAGTATGTACACGGTTGACAGTAAGACCTGGACTGCCAGACCTGCTCAATCCATTGGTGGCTGGCGGACAGCTGACCTGGCCAACAGTAACCTGTTGAACATAAGAAAATCGGTACCATTTGTACGACTGCTCCCCAGTCAGGATGAAGTGGACGATGGCAGGGTGCAGGTGTACCCCAACCCCATTACCAATGATCAATTTACCGTTCAGTTCAATCTCGAGGGTGGTGGTAAATACCGGGTAGAAGTGAAAGATGCCCTGGGAAGACAGGTTACACAAACCCAGGCTGCGATCTCAGGCAAAGGCCAGACAAGATCCCTGAATCTGCCTGCAGCCACAACAAAAGGATTTTATCTTGTAAAAGTGATAGACGAGCATAACAAAACAGTGTATAGTAAAAAAGTTTTGGTGCTCGAAAATTAAAGCACAGTTGCCGGGAAGAATGAAGGCGGAAAGAAGTTTAAATTCTCTCCGCCTTTTTTTTCAAAAGTTGTAAACTGTAATTTACTTACTCCTGGAAATTTTTAATCTTATTGTAAAGCGTCTTGCGGTCGATATTCAATACCTCGGCCGCCTTTTTTTTATTGAAATTAACCTGCTGCAATACGGCCATGATCGTTTCATACTCCGCACGATTGGCTGCATCTTTCAGGTCCAGTTCTTTTCTCGGTGTTGAGCTTAAGACGGAATTAACCGGTTTGGCAGCCTGGTCGGGGGCAGGCGTATGCAGTGGTTCGATATTATTGATCTCCCAGGGCAGTGAGCTGGTATTGATCTTTTGATCTTCAGGTGTCAATAACACCGCCCTTCTGACCACGTTTCTGAATTCACGCAGATTACCGGGCCAGGAATATTGTAAGAAGGTCTGGAGCACATCGTCCTCAAACCCGGTCACGTTCTTTCCAAGTTCGGCATTTGTCTTGGCCAGGAAGAAATCTGCAAATGCCAAAATATCGTCCCGACGGCTTCGCAGGGAAGGCAGGTTGATTGAAAATTCATTGAACCTGTGATAAAGGTCCTCCCTGAATTTACCCTTGCGATAGGCTTCCTGCAGATTTTCATTCGACGCTACAATGATACGTACATCCACATTGGTTTCTTTATTTCCGCCCACGCGTTTGAACTTTCTTTCCTGGATCACCCGTAACAGGGTAGCCTGTACATCGAGGGAGAGATTCCCCACCTCATCCAAAAATAAGGTGCCGCCATCCGCTAGTTCAAAATGACCTTCTTTATCCTGTAGAGCACCCGTGAAAGCGCCTTTTACATGTCCGAAAAGCTCACTTCCGGCGAGTTCCTTTGAGAGTGTACCGCAATCCATGGCGACGAATGGTTTGCCTTTACGGCTGCTCATATCGTGAATGGTTTTCGCGATCACTTCCTTACCAGTTCCACTTTCTCCATATAATATCACACTATAGTTAGTTGCTGCTACAATATTGATCTGATCATACAAGGCCTTGGTGGCTGCCGACTTGCCGATCATGTATTCGCCGTTATTATCCGTAACCGCTGCCTGTTTACGCCGGCCGGTATCTGAACCCGCTTCACCGGCTTTAGGCTTAGAAATCTCAGGCTGTATCATTGCCTTATTCAGCACACTTAGTACTTCGTCGGGTATCAAAGGCTTGACGATATAATCAAAAGCACCGAGCTTAATCACTTCCACCGCTGTCTTAATATCAGAATAACCCGTTATCATCAAAACTTTTATCGAAGGATTCTCCTTGCGCAGGGTGGTAAGTACTTTTATTCCTTCCATATCACCCAGGCGGTAATCACAGATCACCATATCAAATCGCTGTTCATTGAACTTAGCGATTCCTTTGGCCCCCGAATGAGCCATTTCAATATCAAACCCGTTTTTCGAAAGATACCTGCCGAGCAGTGTACATAAATCCAAATCGTCGTCGATAATGAGGATTTTTTTTCTCATCATACTGAAGTTGAAGGGTTAATGAAAATTAAATTTACTTTTTAACAAATCACATATATGCTCAAATCATGCCGGACTTGGATTATTTAGCGAGATAAAAAAATAGTGGACGGCTTTGGCAGTAAAATTGAGCATCTACATCGGTTATAAGTTACGTAGAAATGTTTAATCCAGAGTCTGAATTGTTGGCAAACGAGCTAAAGAATACCCCCCACGCGCTCATTATTGACGATGAAACCGATATCTGTTTTCTTCTGAAAGGTATATTGCGGCACAAAAATATCGATGCAGCCTACGCGAGTACCCTTGCTGAAGGCCGGCAATACCTGAGAAAACATGATGCAGATATCATTTTCATTGATAATCACCTACCTGATGGATTTGGTGTAGAACAGGTGCGCAACCTTAAAAAGCAAAACCCTTTTTGTAAGATCGTTATGATCACCGCACACGATACTTCTACCGATCGGGAGCTCGCCTATCGTGAAGGAGTTGACTATTTTATAGGCAAGCCATTTACGCGGGAAATTATTTTTAAAACAGTTGAGAAATTAATTTAATCCCACGCTCTCTTTGTGTAGAAAATCTTCCCCATTTCAGGCCGGAGGTAAAATAATCGTAAAAGTAGTACCCTCTCCAGGCTGGCTGCTCACCTGGATGTTTCCTTTATGATTAATTATAATATTCTGTGTGTGCGTAAGCCCGAGACCATTGCCCTTTGCCTTACTGGTAAAATAAGGTTCAAAAAGCTTTTGGCTGGTCTCCTCATCCATTCCGGATCCATTGTCAATAAACTCGATCACGCATTTCTGATCTCTCTGGTAGGTTCTTATACGCAACTGCCCGGTATCGTTCTTCATCGCTTCTATCGCGTTTACTATAATATTCAGGAAAGCAAGTCGGATCCTGCCGCGGTCTACCACTATTTCGGGTAAGTTCGCATCAAACTCCTTCTCCACATTGATATGCCTGAGTTCAAGCCGGTCCTGTGCCTGCGACAATGCCTCATCCAGCAAAAGGTTGATATTGGATGGTTCAAACTGGAGTTGTTCGATTCGTGTTGCGCTCAACAGATCCGAAACCAGCTGGTTGATCCGGTTTACGTTCCTGTCGGTCATGGACAGTAGCATACCCGCCTCCTCGTTGTCACTGTTGATCTCTTTCAGTTGTTCCGAAGCAAGCGATATATTGGTAAGGGGATTACGCACTTCATGCGCGATGGTACGGGCGATGCGCCCGGTTGCCGCAAACTTTTCAATGCTTCGAAGTTCACTCAATTCATTATTAGCCTTATTCAATTCATTGATACGGCCTTCGAGTTCCATTCGATAGATACGGGATTTACTGTCGGCTTCTTCCCTTGCCCTGTTTTCTTTGTTGTACGTGATCAGGGAATAAAAAATAGTGACAAGAGTGATGACCAGTGAAATAATAGCCATAATAGACATAGTCTGGAAAAACCCTTTCAACTTCGTATTCCGCACGTTCATCAGTGTTTGTTCTCTTTCACCCAGCGAACGGATGACTGTCCTGATTTTTTCCATGACCAGATTTGTGGAGTCATAGGTTGCCAGCAGGCTGTCGCTGACCACAAAACCATCGCGTTGGAAACGGATAAGGAAAGCCGCAAGTTGTTGCAGCTTTAACTCGCTGAGTTCACGAAGGGAGTCGACCCTGGGCTGATATTCTCTTTCGCCTGCAGTCAGATGATTCAACTCCTTTAAAAGATATGGGACTTGTTTCGAACCGGAATTATAAGGTTTCAGGTCAGCGGGGTCACGGGTAATAAAATATCCCCTGATACCCGTCTCCGCATCCGTTATCTGACCTTTAATGGTTTCGAGATTATGGATGATCGAATTCGAATGCGATACCGACCTGGCATCTGCTTCCAGTTTATTTATAACAAAGAAGATCAGGAAATAGGTAATAAGCAGCAGCAGGAATGCGATAGCATAACCCCACCGGTTCTTTATTATGACAGGAATGGGCATCGGCAAAAGTTCTGAAATAGAACTTGTAATTTAAAGCTATATTTTCTTAGTCAGCGATCCGGGGTTAATAATAATAGCCTGCATGAAAAGCAGGGCAGCTGTGATTAGGAAAATATGTACAAAAATGCCGGCTTTCAGAACGAAACAAGATATTATCCATGCCACCGCTAACAAAGCCGCTATAATAAATAAAGCCAGTTTCATAAAATGCGTTTTATCCGTATATAGAAAAAATGATGCCAGCCGACATGGCATTTCCACGCAATTCGACTAAGTGTTTTCCCGGGTTAAACCAGGTAAAATATGGCGGGAAATTTGTCTAATCTGCATCAGCAAAGCAAGTTACCATGGATCTTCGCACACCTTATCCTTATGCCCTGCTACGGCATGGAATTATTAACAGTTATCCATCCCTGGATAACAATATAAAAGCTGATATCGCGATCATTGGTGCGGGGATCAGCGGCGCTTTGCTGGCGGACCGGCTTCTACGCGCTGGTTATGATGTGGTAGTAGCTGACCGCCGCCATGCGGGCACCGGCAGTACGGCAGCCAGTACTTCCCTGCTGCAATATGAAATTGATACCCCACTTTACAAACTAATCGATCTTGTGGGTAAAAAAACAGCGGTGGCAAGTTATAAGCTTTGTAGAAAAGCAATCTACGACCTGGAAAAAATTTGCTCACGCTTAAATGGGCCAGGCTTATTCGAAAAAAAACCCAGTTTCCAGTTTGCATCCTTCAAAAAGGATGTCGATGACCTCCAAAAAGAATACGAGCTACGTCGACAGGAAGGATTTGATGTAAGTTTGTTTGGGCAGGACGATGTGCAAAACAAATTCGGCTTTTCAAGCCCTGCCGGTCTGTTTTCTTCCGACGGTGCCATAGCGGATGCCTACCTGCTCACTCATCGCCTGTTATCAAAAAACATTTCAAAAGGCCTGCGGGTGTATGACAATACTGAAATCACTCATATCAGATATCAAAAACGCAGTGTGGAATTACAAACGGCCGATAAAAAGAAGATCTTAGCCAGGAAACTGGTGATCGCCTGTGGTTATGAATCCCAAAAGTATGTCCCAAAAAAAATCCAGGATAACCACGCCACTTTCGCCATTGCAAGCGAACCTTTCCAGCATAAAAATTTCTGGTATAAGAACGCGATGATCTGGGAAACTGCGCGCCCTTATTTATATCTGCGGACAACCAGCGACAACAGGATCATTGCAGGTGGAAGAGATATCCCATTCTCTAATCCAAAACAGCGGGATCGGATGCTTAGCGAAAAAGCGAAAAGCATTGAAAGATCTATTGAGAAGCTCTTTCCTGAGATTTTATTTAAAACAGATTTTAAATGGGCAGGGACTTTCGCCGCTACCAGGGATGGATTACCATATATCGGGTCTATTCCGGAACGACCCAATACATATTTTGCATTGGGTTTTGGTGGCAATGGAATTACGTTCAGTGTCATTGCCACCCAAATAATTCATGATCTTCTCAAGGGTATTAAGAACCAGGCGGCGAGTATGTTTCGCTTTGACCGCTAATTCAGGATGCCAGTCCCAGGTTCTTTAAGGGGATAGATTCATATACATACTTTTCCTGCAGCCAGGATAAACTGCCTTTTGTTTTTTTGACAAACCAGCAGGCTTTTGCCAGGCGGATATACAGGGTACGACGATTGGTCGTAGGCTTGTCCATCACAATACCGGAGAGATAGATATAGTCGTTCTCACTCTTCTGGATCAGGTTCACACGCTTTCCAATCAATTTACGTGTGTCGGGCTTACCCGAATCCGTCAGGGCACATATCAACATACTATCGTCGCAGGTTTTCATCAGTACATGATGCGTGATACTTCCATTTTTTGTTTGACGTCGTAGTAAACCAGCCTGTATCGAATTAACTTTCTGGCTGATCGTGTAAAAATTTCTATGCATAAATCCTGTATTGTTAATAGTTACAATGCATTCTTTGACAAAACCGGTTCTGATGAACGGGATACGGAAACGTTACGCAGCAACCAGTTATAACTTTTTTCCATCAGCATTTCCAAACGTGATCTTTCCTTCCTGCCATAAGGCTCCGTATACTCGATTGTATTCATGGTCATTTTAACCAGCATCTGCTTTCCTCTCACCGGCAAACCTGCTACGCCATCATACTGGTAATTATCATCCACGATACAGGCTTTACCACTTATCTCCAGGTGAAAAAACACACCCTTGTGATAAAAGTGCAATCGGGCAGGAAAATTTTCAGCGTAATCAACCACTTCATGCAGCGGCTTTGGGCAGGCAAACCAAAGCTGCCCTTCATCGTCGACCCGGACAGCGGTAATAATGCTATTAGGCAACTTGCAAACATCGTTGCTCATACTATACATGATGGCTGTTCGTAGCCTGTAGATCTTATCCCTTATCTCCTGGAGGTTAGCGTCAGTTGTCATAACTAAGGTGTTTAACTAGTATTAGTCAAATGTGATACCAACCCATCTCTGTGTTATGCAGATGTAAAGTCTGCAGATTTTTTGTGCAAGAATTTCCACATATACCCATGAAACTGCTTCACATAATGAAAAAGGTCAAAAGAATGCAGGCCGTTGCGCTATCAATAGGATAAACTCATCAATACCGGGCGATCTTGATTCTGGCACTTGATTTTCAAATATTGGAAAACGAATCGTGACCTATGCAAAAATTGAAGTCTTTATCTTATCGTGATCACCTTAAGCTCCATCGCGACTACCAGCGCGCCGCCAGGGTAGCCAGCCTGCTGTACACCTCGGATTCGAAGCCGGGCATTACCCGGATAAAAAAGGGGAAAGGATATGGATACATTTTCAAGGGAAGGTCGGTCACTAAAAAAGAAATACTTGAACGAATAAGAAAACTAGCCATACCCCCATCCTGGACCAGTGTCTGGATCTGTCCCAAAGCGAATGGTCATATACAGGCTACCGGCATTGATATGAATGGCAGGAAGCAATACCGCTACCATCATGACTGGAACAAATGCCGGCAGGATACAAAATTTCACCGGTTAGCCGAGTTTGGGAAGGCACTTCCCAGGCTGCGCAGGCAGATCCGCAGGGATATGAATACGTCAGGTTTAACGGAATCAAAGGTGCTTGCGACCGTGATCAACCTGGCTGAAAGAACTTATATCCGTGTTGGGAATAATGGTTATGAAAAACTGTATGGTTCCTATGGTCTTACTACGATGAAAGACAAACATGTGACCTTAAAGAATGGAAGAATATCGTTCGCATTCACCGGTAAAAAAGGGGTATCGCACGAGATCTCCATTTATGATCGCAAACTTGCCCGCATCATCAAACAATGCCGTGACATACCCGGCAAAGAACTTTTCCAGTATTACTCAGATAGTGGTGATCGAAAATGCATTGATTCAGGTATGGTCAACAATTATATTAAATCAGCAACAGGGGGAGAATTTACCACCAAAGATTTTCGAACCTGGGCTGGCTCGCTGCAGGCCCTGCAGATCCTTCGAAAATTGGACCCGCCCCAAAACGAAGCGGATTTAAGGAAAAATATCGCCACAGTAATGGATCAGGTGAGCAATAAATTGGGCAACACCAGAAACATATGCAAAAAGTATTATGTACACCCCGAGCTGATTAAACTTTACGAAGAAGACAAACTGAAGTCCGGATGGCAACTCGCGCCGAAAACCAGCGGCCTTGATCCTGACGAACAGATCCTGATGCAGGTGATAAAAAGACCGGCCTGAACTCTGTAAATACTGGTATGGTTTTTACCTCCTTAATTAAAAACAACCATGAAAACAAAAAACACAATACCGGGTAACTCTCAGCTGCGGGCTACAAAAAACAAGACGGCTCCTGATGTGAGGGACAATCTTGACAGCCGCAAAAAGGAAGAACAACATAGCAAGGGAGATGATATTACCCACAACCGGAAACCACATCATAATAAACAGCAAAGACCTAAATAAATTTTTATCGTAGATGGTCGGGTAGAAAAGCCCGGCGAATTATTAACCAAATAAAATCAAATACTATGTACGTAAATGAAAAAACGAGCGAGATACTAAATGATCTCATCAGTATCAACAACGACAGGATTGAAGGCTACAACAGGGCTGAAAACGAAACATCAGATAAAGATGCAGACCTCAAAACCCTGTTCAGGCAAATGGCATCGGAAAGCCGAAGCTATAACAATGATCTCTCAAAATATGTGGCTTCCGCTGGTGAACAGCCTACGGACAAAACTTCATTCAGTGGTAAGATCTACCGCACCTGGATGGATGTAAAAGCGACTTTCAGTGGCAAAGACCGCAAAGCCATACTTGCCTCCTGTGAATTTGGTGAAGATGCCGCGCAAAAAGCATACGACGAGGCTCTATCCAGTGATGCTGAATTACCGGCCGAGGTTCGCCAGCTGATCATGGATCAAAAATTAAGTTTGAAAAAATCACATGATCACATCAAGGCACTGCGTGACAGACAAACCGCGTAGTTCTCAGGAAGGCATTCCAAATTTGTAAAATGTCAAAAAAATAAAACAATTCCCCATGGACACAAATTCCAGCACAGAGGAAATGAAAAGCCTCTCAGGTTGCCTCAACAAACTTTTGTCAGATGGCTTTACCGAAGATTTTAAAGCAGGCGAACGTGGTCTCCTTTCTCTTAAGAACGAGAAGATTTATGAACCTGGACAGGTGAAAATTGTAAATTTTTACCGGTTTGAAGGAGCCAGCGACCCCGCGGATAACACAATTTTATACGCAATAGAAACAGACGATGGCGTGAAAGGAACACTCGTGGACGCATATGGATCCTACGCCGATGAACGAGTGAGCTCTTTTGTAGAGGAAGTACAGGAGATCCAAAAAAAGGCGGTAACCAATAATGACAGAACTGTTGACTAACCAGGGTGCAATGATTGACAAAACGGGAAGCTACCCCAGAGTTTCGGAATGAACAGCCTTCACGAATAGCAACAAAAAAAAACCGGTTATAATAACCGGTTTTTCATTTTCATATTTCCGTATTAAATCATCCTTCTTAGACCCTTGAACGTCCCACAAAAAGCGAAACGATAAATAATACAAGAAAAACGAAGAATAGGATTTTTGCTATGGAGGCCGCCCCAGCAGCAATACCGCCAAACCCGAATATTGCAGCTATAATTGCCACAACCAGGAAAATTACTGTCCAACGTAACATAATTTCAAGTTTTAAGATTATTAAATCAATTTCAGTTTTATAGAGATCGAATAAGGTAATACATGTAGTGAAAAATTCATGCCGCAATAAACCTTGAGGGGAATAGCGATAATCGGGGAAATTTTTCCAGCATTCATTCCACATATAATAAACCCCGCTTTTTGGTTATAGAAATAAATCCCCATCATCATTACAATCTGGTATAAATATTTCTTCGAACTCTATAAAAAGAAGTATATGCAGAAGGGCAGTCCTAAGAAAGCGGTCCGGCCGCCTCAAAAACAACAACGGCCCGGAAGGGAATCGCAAATGGTCCCGCGACCTGTATTTGATTATCCTGAAATAAAGGGAAGTAGCCGTTTAAAAAACAAAGTGGCCTTAATAACTGGTGGTGATAGCGGTATCGGCAGGGCAGTTGCAATTTTATTCGCTAAAGAAGGTGCAAGCATCGCGATCGCATACCTGAGTGAAGACAAAGATGCACGCGACACCCGTCAATATATCGCTGAGAGTTTTGGACGTAGCTGCCTATTGATAAAAGGCGATCTTTCCAGGGAAACCAACTGCGCCAACGCGGTAAAAAAAACAATACGTGAATTTGGCCGGATAGATATACTGGTGAATAACGCGGCCATTCACTATGAAAACAAATCACTCGAAAAACTTACCACCCGGGAATTTAAGCGGACTTTCGAAACCAATATTTACTCATACATATGGGTAACAAAGGCTGCACTTCCATTTATGAAAAAAGGTTCCTGTATCATCAACTCTTCTTCCGTGACGGCGTACCGTGGCAGCGGTTCGCTAATCGATTATGCCTCCACCAAAGGCGCGATCGTTTCCTTTACACGCAGCCTTTCGGCCAACCTGGCGAAAAAAGGTATTCGTGTAAATGGCGTGGCCCCGGGCCCTATCTGGACTCCGCTGATAGCCTCAAGTTTTAAAGGCAAAAAAGTTTCACAGCATGGAAGTGATACACCTCTGGAACGTGCTGGGCAACCTGTGGAAATTGCGCCCAGTTACCTGTTCCTGGCCAGCAATGATTCCAGTTATATGACGGGACAATTCTTACATCCCAATGGAGGTGAGATCGTTAACGGATAATAATCGTGTTGGCATGTTTTTAGTACCTTCTAATTAACTCTCTTTTCCGGGGTGATTAATCTTATCTGAGAAATATACCCATAATACCTGATCTGGGTAATACCAGCGAAGGGAACGAAAAGAGACAAAAGGGTTTTAGTCAACACTAAAACCCTTTATTTTATCTTTCATCTTTCCATACCAGTCGCAGGTGCCTGGCATTTTCAAAAAACTCATTACATTTTTGATCACCCTTACCGGTATACCCGCCAGTGGGTGCACAGATATAATTGCAGTCGCTGTCGAAGAGCTGGTTATACTGGTCACAGCACGGACTTGAAAACAGGTAAACCTTTTTGCCTTCATAATCGTATTCATTCACTTCAGCAGGCGGGTTCCAAACGGGCTGGGACCTGATGCTGTCAATTTTCTCCTGGATACAGGATGGCACTTTGCCAAGGGTGCTCCCAGGCTTGTCTTTTTTACATTGTTGATTAAGCAGCGGCAGCGCCAGTATGAGGAAAATAAACTTCATAGTTCGTATTTGAGGTACCTGACATGGTATATTTGCAATTCGTTGCAAATAGAAGACCATCGTGGAAAAAAACAACTTTGTCGACCAAATTAGAATATTCTGCCGGAGCGGCCACGGCGGCGCCGGGAGCAAGCATTTTATGCGCAACAAATTTACGGCGATGGGTGGACCCGATGGTGGCGACGGCGGTCGTGGTGCACATATTATTTTAAAAGGTAACAGCAACTTGTGGACTCTGCTTCATCTCAGGTATTATAAAAATGTGCTGGCGGAAGATGGCGAATCCGGCAGCGGAAACAACAGCACCGGCCGTGCAGGAAAGGATGTGATCATTGAAGTACCCCTTGGTACTGTGGCCCGGGATGAAGAAACAGGCGAACAGGAAGTAGAGATACTCAAAGATGGCCAGGAAGTGATCTGGATGCCTGGTGGTAAAGGAGGACTCGGCAACAGTCACTTTGCCACAGCCACCAACCAGGCACCGGAATATGCACAGAAAGGATTGCCCGGCCAGGAAGGCTGGAAAATCCTGGAGTTAAAAGTATTGGCAGACGTAGGATTAGTTGGTTTCCCAAATGCCGGCAAGTCCACACTGCTGTCGGTGATCACCGCCGCAAAACCCAAGATCGCCGATTATGCATTTACAACCATTACCCCCAACCTTGGAATGGTTGAATACCGTGATGGCAAAAGCTTTTGTGTAGCTGATCTGCCAGGTATCATCGAAGGCGCCGCGGAAGGAAAAGGTCTGGGGCACCGGTTTTTGCGTCATATCGAACGTAATCCTGTACTGCTGTTCCTCATCCCGGCAGACGCGCCGGATCATAAAAAGGAGTTTGAAATTCTTGTCCATGAACTTGAAAAGTATAACCCCGAACTCCTACATAAGCAATTTGTGATCGCCATCAGCAAAAGTGATATGCTCGATGAAGAGCTTACCGAAGCGATCAGAAAGGAGATACCTTCCAATATTCCGCATGTTTTTATTTCATCTGTCACACAAAAAGGCCTTGTGGAACTAAAAGACCTGCTTTGGAAAGTGTTGAATACCCCTACTGAATAAGAACAGGCTGAAAAGCATATGATATTTTATAGTAGGTTTGTTTCATCTAAAATAACAATCACCATGAAGAAATTTTTTATAACCGGTATACTGGTTTTGACGCTTGTATTGCGCTCCGTTGCTGATGAAGGCATGTGGCTTCCGATGTTGCTTGGCAAACAGGTGTACAATGATATGGTCAAAAAAGGCTTAAAGCTTACTGCTGAGCAGCTCTATAGTATCAATAAGGCATCACTGAAAGATGCGATAATCATTTTCGGTGGTGGCTGTACTGGTGAGATTGTCAGTGCGGAGGGCATGATCTTTACCAATCACCATTGTGGTTATGACGCCATTGCATCTGCCAGTACTCTTGACAATAATTACCTGCAGAATGGGTTTTATGCCAAAAGCAGGGCCGAAGAGATACCTACTTCACTCTCTGTTCAGTTCCTGTTGCGGATCGAGGATGTAACTAAAGAAGTACTCGATTCTTTAAAAGGTTTGGGTGCCTCCGACAGAGCAAAAAAACAATCTTCCGTTTTGGCATCTATCAATGCGAGGATGAGCGATCCATCACAAAGCATCGAAACCAGGGTAAGCTCACTGTTTAAAGGAAACCAGTTCCTGGCTTTTGTATACCAACGCTACAACGATATCCGTCTGGTAGGTACTCCGCCCGAAGCGGTGGGTAAATTTGGTGGCGATACCGACAACTGGGAATGGCCAAGACATACCGGCGACTTTTCGGTGTTTCGCGTGTACGCTTCGCCTGCAGGTAAACCCGCCCGCTATGCACCGGAGAATAAACCATTAAAACCCAAATGGTACCTGCCTGTATCCATTAAAGGTGTAAAGGAAGGAGAATTTGCTATGATCTGGGGATACCCAGGCGGCACCAACCGTTATGAAAGTTCATATGGTATCAAACTCTCTACCGAGATCAACAACCCTACCCTGGTTAAACTTCGTGATATCAGGCTAAAATATATGTTTGAAGAGATGAAAAAAGATCCGGCTGTAAAACTCCAGCTTTCCTCTTCATTTGCCAGCATCGCCAACTACTGGAAATTTTTTGATGGTGAAACCAAGCAACTTTATAAATATGATATCTACGGCAAGAAGAAAAAAGCCGAGGAAAAATTCAATGCCTGGGCGGCCGATAAACCTGAATACAAAAATATTTTCACCGACTGGGGTAAAGCTTACGATGCATGGACACGTTATGCTAAACACCGCATGTTTGTGAATGAAGGCATTTTTGGATCCCCGCTTATCGGGTTTGCGGCCTCATTGAAGCAGGTCGAAGCGGCACTGGTTAAAACCGGTTCATCCGCCGGCGATCTGAAAAAAGCTTTGGAAGCAGCTGACCAGGCAAGAACTGAATTCCTGGCAGAAGAAAATAAAAGATCGGATGAGAATATTGTCGCAAGTGTAACCATGCTTTTCTACCAGGATGTGCCAAAAGACCAGCACCCGGTCGGTTTCTATGGCGGGTTAAAGGATCAATATGGGCCGCTCGATAATGAAGCTACCTACAAAAAATACTCAGCAGATATCTTCAGCAAGACCATGATCTTCGATGATGCCAAATGGAAAGCATTTATCGCCAACCCCGATGCTAATGTGTTGCAATCGGATCCCGCATTTGCACATGCCAGTGCGTTCTACGATAATTACAGCAGCAAGTACGCTCCCTATTACAGCCAGTTTGTGGCACAAAACAATGAACTCGGGCGACTTTATCTGAAAGGCATCATGGAAATGGATCCGGCCAAATCAAAGATGATGTACCCTGATGCGACGTTTACGATGCGGGTGAGTTATGGTGCCGTAAAATCATACCGTCCCCGCGACGCTGTGTTTTATGATTATGTCACCACTTCCAAAGGTGTATTGGAAAAATATAAACCCGGCGACTATGAATTTGATCTGCCGGAAAAACAAATAGAACTTTTTAAGAAAAGGGATTTTGGCCAGTATATCGACAAACAAAGAAATGACCTGGTCATCGGATTTATCAGCAGCAACGATATAACCGGTGGTAATTCCGGATCGCCAGTTTTGAATGGTAAAGGCGAACTGATCGGGCTTGCTTTTGATGGAAATTATGAAGCCTTGAGTCATAAACTTGCTTTCGACAAGGACCTGAACCGCACCATCAATGTAGATATACGATATGTATTGTGGTGTATCGACAAACTCGGAGGCGCAGGCCATTTAATAAAGGAATTGAAACTGGTAAAATAATTACCGACATTTTCAGTTTATCAAAGCCTTTCCATCCGGAAAGGTTTTGTTTTATACCAGGCTTGGGTGATAGCGGTTAAAATTCTTAACATTGCACAGCAATTTCATTGTTTGAAAATAAAGACACTCATACTATTTGTTTGTACGCTTTCCTCATTTTACGCTATTGCGCAGCCAACGCAGTTTAGCATGGCAACCGATGTGACGGTAGTGCGCAGTTTTAAAAAAGATCAGAAATTCTGGAGCATTGGGCAAACTGTCGCGGGACATTTTCATTTCACGAAAAAAGAAGGGCTCTACCTATTGTTTACCTATGCGGGTAATGGCAAATTCAGCAACCAGCTCAACGCGACGGCGAAAGATTCTACGACCATACCCCAGGGAGTTAGTTATACCAATAAAGCGAATCTTTCTTACAGGCATATCTCAATTGGCTGGAGACATTACCTGAAAGGCGCATTCAATGCTGAAGAAGACTGGAATCTCTATGGCTATGGCGGATTCGGATTAATGTTTGGCCGGGTTCAAAACCTGCAATCGATCAGGATCGACACATCGAACTATGAACTGCCGGTTTTATCGGGAGAAGGCAACTTCAAACGGTTGACTTTTGACCTGGGACTTGGATTTGAAGTATATGCCGGCGGCAATGTTTATTTTTACGCCGAAGCAAGAACGCTGATTGCTACGACAGGATATCCCAGCAGATATTTATTTGTCAATAACGATGCTCCGCTTACCGGCTCAATTAATCTTGGCGCCCGGATACTTTTCGATTAAAACGCATTTGAAATTATTATGAACAGGCATGAAACGCTTCGGATCCAAAAAATAGAACTATATAAACTTTTTGTTCCGCTCAAAGAACCCTTTATTATATCCCTCGGCCCCATCCCCGCCGCTGAAAATGTTTTGGTGATCATTCATACCGACGAAGGTATCACAGGTTATGGTGAATGTAGCCCGTTTATGAGCAT
>JAEYVW010000169.1 GCA_023429365.1 Bacteroidota bacterium | reverse complement strand
GATAAAATAATCGTCACTCGCAAGTTTGGCAAAACCCCGCACCGTCAGCTGCTTCAGGTTCCACGCTTTCAACTCGGGAAATGTATGTCGCGAAAACGAATTCGTGGGCCGGTCAAACAGGTAAAGTCCATTGCATTCCCGGGGTAGAACGGCAATTTTATTTTCCGAGTCCTCGGGGGTGATATAAAATGCAAAACCCCAATTCGCACCATAAAGTTCGTCGTAGGCATACGTAGCGAACTGCTGCATGATCGGATCAAAATAATGGATACCGTTGATCGTGTTCAGCCAAACTCTGTGCAGGCTATCAACATACTCAACACCATAAAACTCGTTCTTTGGTCCGTTGTTGTACTTGTGTAAACTGATAGCCTTTTTCCTGGTATCATACACCACGAGACCAGCCAGGGCGGTGATCCAGATCTCGTGATCGTTTTTGTGCATGATATGCGAGATGGGTGTCGTAAGGATGTCGGTGCCGGGCCCGCTCTAAACCTCCAGAGGCATCAGCGCCTTGGTTTTCGGGTCAAATACATTGACGCCGGCGGACCAGCTACCCACGTAAAGCAACCCGTCTGAATGATGATATAATCTCCGGAAAGCATTTAGTGAGACCTGGTAGTCCTTGTCATTTTGGGGAAATGTGTGCCATTTTACTTCACCCGTCCTTTTATTGATCTCTTCAAGGCCTGAAGGCGTGCCTACCCAAACGATGTCGGGATTGTCATAAGATGAGGCAATGGATAGTATAGAATAATTTGTGGCGAGCGCGGGTAGAATAGGTATATAAGCGCTTTCAGGATATGAAAAAAAACGGAAATCATTAAGAGTTGTATCAAATAGCCACACACCCTGGGAACGTGTACCTGCCCATAGATCATTCTGACTATCTATATAAAGCACCACGGCACCACCATCAAAATCATCATTTAAAGGCCCGGCATTTTTATTGGCGCTGATCTGGTAATGTCGGAATTTATCCGTTTTCAGATCTAAAGCCGAAATCCCTTTATTAGTAGCCACCCATATTTCGTTGCGCCAGGGCAAAGCTATATTGACCGTACCTGGGAATAGTGAGGTTGAATCGCCAGGGATATTGCGATAGGTTTTTGACATCTGCCCATCAAAACGACAAAGACCGCTACCCGTAGCGATCCAGACAAACCCATCAGTGCCAGGCTTTATACTGCGTACATCATTAGAAGGAAGTATGTTGTCCTGAGTAATCCGGATGGCATTGTCAAAACGATACTGAGCCTTAGCAGGCGCCAGCATATACAAGCTGCAAACCACGGCCAGTACTATCTCAGAGCAGCGGGGCATAGTATTTTGAAAGAAATAAGTTACAAATTTTCGCGCGAAAATCTTCCTGCAATCAATACTATTTACCTGGTCTTAAAAATAGGTATTGATCAATAGTCCCAGTTTTTTGAGTGAGCATTAGCTTTACCTGAGTAGCTCGCGGATTCTCTGATACTTGTGGCAATAATCGCCTGACAGGACCAGTCGCCTAAGCATCCCGCCTGTCTTACACAATTGGCGGGAACATCGGCTAATGTGGTGTTTCAAAGGCTTTTTTTTTGACATAAACTTGCGTCCTCATTAAACCTTAAAACTTATCTATTATGAAAAGGACAATTTTTCTTTCTCTCATCTTCCTGGCGGTATTCGCTGTCAGGGTATCTGCAACGGATGTATTTAATAAAGAAATCAAAACATCCGGTGTGATCACATCACTTGTTGTGAATTCAAACGTGACAGTTGTACTAGTTACACATCCCAGTGAGAAACTAAGAATGATGGGTGATCAACAATTTCTCGAAGAGGTTTCAATCAAACAAACCGAAGGTAAACTGATCATCGACGGCAACCGCCGAAGGAATTTTAAGAACAGGGGTGTTATTTATGTGCCGGCCAATCACCTCCAACAAATAAAGATTAACAATGCAGCATATGTTCATACAGCCAGCACCTTGAGGATCCCCAATTTAAAAGTCGTGGTAAATGGCGACTGTAAAGTCAATCTGGTGACACTTGGCAAAATTGATTTTGTTGAAAACGATCAGTATGAAGTGAGATATGAAGTACGTGAAAAGAACAATTTAGAATCCGCCGTTGTAAAAAGCAGGCAATATTAACCGCAACAAAATCGCTAAAACCAACTATTATGAAAAGAATACTCTCCCTGGTATACGGCGTTATCTGCTATGCAGCCTTTCTCGGCACTATCCTATATGCCATCGGTTTTATAGGGAATATGGTGGTACCAAAAACAATTGACAGTGAGCCCGAAGCTTCCCTCACTAAAGCTTTGCTGGTGAATGGCTCGCTGTTGTTACTGTTTGCCCTGCAACATAGCATTATGGCCAGGCCGGCATTTAAACGGAGGTGGACACGCATCATTCCTTCAGAGTTGGAACGCAGCAGCTTTGTGTTATTGTCGAGTGCCTGCCTTATACTGATGATGTGGCTATGGCAGCCTATAGGGGGCGTCGTTTGGTCGGTAGATGACCGTGTAGTTCAAACCGTGTTAACTGTACTCTATCTTGCCGGATGGGGAATCGTGTTTATCAGTACTTTCCTGATCAATCATTTCGACCTGTTTGGGCTCCGCCAGGTATGGCTTTATTTTAATGGGAAGCCTTACACTCCATTGCCATTCAGATTACCAGGATTCTACAGGTTGGTAAGACACCCTCTTTATCTCGGCTTTCTGATTGCATTTTGGTGCACACCGGTCATGACGGTTGCTCATTTGCTATTTGCCATACTGACTACAGGTTATATACTTGTTGCCATACAATTTGAAGAGCGTGATCTGATGGCGCATTTTGGCGAAAAATACCGTGAGTATAAAAAATGGGCGCCAATGCTCATACCTTTTTCCAAACGGAGATCCGGAAGCAGTCAGTCCTGAACTGATTGATATCACCCGATTCCGTCTCAGCAAACCTCCGTAGGGTTTGCTTTTTTATTATGTTTACATCAAACTGGAGATTTGAGTTTACAGGAAATATACCATGCATTTATTGAGGGGATAAAAAACACAACGATACTGGAGTTTATCGCTGTATTTGC
>JAEYVW010000024.1 GCA_023429365.1 Bacteroidota bacterium | reverse complement strand
GGCCGGTTGAGTCAACACCTGCCGGATTGTACCAAACCATTACCACTCCTTCTATCGTGATTGCCACTGATCAGTTTTGAATGATGGGCCCGTTAGCCGCATCGACCCTGTTTAAAATGATCAAGGTTTCCTGAAAATCCGTATCTTTTTTTATACCAGCCTGCCATCGTATCCTGTTTTCCAATTCCCGGATCCCTGTCAACACCGGGGAAGGTCGACAGACCAGGGAAGTTAAGCCTTGTTACAACACAAACTCAGCTAACAGACACGGTATATCATAGCAGGCCGGGGAATAGTTCAAGCCATTGCGGCCTTATACCCACCCGCGCATAAAAGACCCTGACTCCCGGGATAAACCTGGCCGGAATAGAAGTGCTTTTATTCATAGAAATAACATCCACAACTATTGTGTATTCCGGGTTTGCTAATTCAAGCTAAGGATAGCTTTGATAAATACAGAATTTAAACTGCCGCCAAGTACTGGCTTCATCTGGAGCTTGTATATTGTAACAGGAAGCTATTGAATTCGAATTTCAGATCATTAAAGCGCTTTTCGGTGTTGACCAGGCTTGCACGTATTATCCTTAACTTCTCTGTAAGTTCTAATATCGCAACGCCATCTTCCCAATTTCCCCTGTTTATTAACCTGTCAAAGGAAGCAATGTCGTTGCGCAAAAAACGGATCAGGTCATCCTCGACTACAAAGCTGTTTTGAAAATTTTCGGCTTTCATCAACAACTTTTTATCAATATCGCTTTTTAAAATCTCAGATAAACGGTTTTTAAGTTCAACATTTTCCTCTCCCATAATAACCAGCACCCTTTTCCAGGCATCACTTTCATGTTGTAGCTGCCTCAGTGTAAATTGCGGCATATATACCTCCTTTCTCGTCGTTCTTTTGTAACGGATTTTGGTAAAGATATATTTACAGTATAACGACAGTTAGAATCTTCATCAAACTTTCTACTGACATTCATCACCAGAAGATACAGAAACAGGTAATAAAAGGCCCCGCCACCCTGCGTGACGGGGCTTAGGTCATACAGCAGATGACCTATTTTACAGCGATATGTTTCGCTGCAGGCTTTTTGGCCCCCTCTTTACGGGGTAATGAAATTTTCAACACGCCATCTTCGTACTTTGCATCAATCTTCTCCTGGTTTACCTTATCAGGCAGGGTAAAACAGCGGCTGAATGAAGAATAACTGTACTCCTTTCGTGTAAATTTCTTTTCCTTTTCTTCTTTGCTTTCCTCTTTCTCAGCGCTGATGGTCAGCAAGTTGCCATCGATGTCAATTTTAAAATCACCCTTTTTCATACCAGGAGCAGCCAATGAAACCTTGTAAGCATCTTTCTCCTCTGTAATATTTACGGCAGGTACGTCCATTACGCGGCCCCATGAGCCACCATTGCCAAACCACTCATTCCATGGTTTGAAAAAATCATCAAATACGGACGGCGTCCTTTCGGAAGACCTGGATAAAGCTTTAGTTCCCATAAAAAATCTTTTTTGAGTTTATATTTTATTTACTCCAAATATACCTTCCCATGATTCCGAAAATCAAATACCGCGGTCAATGAAATTAATGACAGTCGTCAGTACTAAAAAAGCTGAATAGAAATCCAGCTCGTAAATCGAGTATCCATTTTAATGAAAAACCAATATAAAATATTAACACCCGGAATCTATAAAAATAACTATAATCATTATTACCACTAACGGTGGTCATTTATCAGGCACTAGAATGTTCCTACTTTTTCCCCATGAAAAAGATACTAGTTCCCATTGACTTCTCGGAATGCTCTGACAACGCAATTGATTTTGCCCTGCAATCCAAAAAACTTTTTCCTGCCGACATTGTCCTGCTTCACGCCTTTGAACTAAAGGGTAATATTTATACAGACCATTTTGGATTAAATATGGAATTTAAACAGTCTTTACTGGATGACATCCATGACAAACTATCGCTAATAAAAAAAAGTATACTGGAAGCCGAAGGCATAGAGGTGAAGACTGAAATTATAACTGAACCTTTAAATGTGGCTATTCAAAAGGCTATCGCAACCCACAATATTGACCTGTTGATAATGGGCACGCTGGGTGCAAGCGGGTTTAAAGAAAAACTAATGGGCACCAAAACCAGCCAGGTGATTAGTTACACAAGTGTGCCGGTGTTGATAATACCTGCCGATTATAGCTGGGAAAACCCAGAAAAAATTCTATTGACTACAAACCATTTTGAAAAAGAAACATTTATTCTCGATTTCCTCTTTAAGCTGGCTGATCTGTATAAGGCCCGGATTCATGTGGCGGTATTCAGCGACCAGGATACCGACGATGTGGCAACCCAATTGAAACATGAAAGGAATGCCGCTCAATATGAGTTGATGCTGAGAAAAAAATACTCCGCACCCGAGCTCACAGTTACCCACCTCTATGGCAAGGACTTTGAAGATTCCTTACAAAGCCATATTGATAAAAATGGGATCAGCATTTTGGTAATGATTCCCTATAAAAAAGGTCTGCCCGGCCGTTTATTCCATCCAAGCATGACGAAACGAATGAGTTTTCACACGACAATTCCCTTACTGGTAATTCCATCTCCAGGGGACTATTTCCCTGAGCCATGGTGAAAACGGAGAATTTACTGGCTTTGGCATCCTTTTTAATGCTATTTAATTGGACTATATCGTGTACAATCTAATTATATTTCTTAGCCATCCCCAGTATCAAATTGAGGAATAATATCCCTCATTCCGTTCTTTAAAACGGATAAACACTGACCGGTATTCCCGCGTTTAGTTGCATGTCCTGCTTTCCATAGCAGGTATTTTTTGGAACACATAGAAACAATAGGAACATAGTTAACATAGTGGGTACTTTAATGTATTTCTATGTTTTTATGTTCCTATGTCCCTACTGTGTTTCCCCTGGGTACTGATGCATACTTCTTTAGTGGCTGGTGGATAGTGAACTCCAAACATAAAAAAGCCACTCGCTTTTTATAAGTAGCTGAAACTCGTAAGGATGAGAAAAGAAAAATTCATGTGAAGATCGAACAGGAAGTCAATATACAACTACCCGCATATAGGGGCATCTAACCGGATAGTCGGCTTTTGGCATTATTACCCGCAGGACACCTGCTTTGTATTCAGCGCTCAGAAATTCCGCATCTGCATTGAACGGTAAATTGATGCGTTTTTCAAAACACTTATAATTGAATTCACGCAATTTAAAATTTGGCGCTTCCCATGGACTGGCTTCCTTATGCAGTACCCGCACATCCAATACATTACCATCAATATGTATCAGAAAATCCTCTCTCCTCATTCCCGGAATAGCAATTTCCACCCTAAATGTATCGGCCAGCTCAACAACATTCACTGGGGGCACAAGGGTTCCATTTTCCGAAACCCGACATAATTCAAAATCAATTTGGTCTTCGCTCAGTAAAGGCACATAATCACCTGGATAAGCGTAGCTGCTAATAGTAGAAGTGTCGTTGTACATTTCTTTACTGATTTATTTAGTGCAAATTAGTTCAAAGCGCCAGCAGGGAAAATGATAGTAATAATCCGCAATGATGATCCCTGTCAGCTACAGAAAGTCATGCTCTTTAACCTTGAATATTGGCCTGGTATAAAATTGGCCTGGCTTATTTTGATCTGTCTTTTTTATTTCCTTCCGTTTCTCCCCCTTCGCCTTCATTTCCTTCCGCTTCTCTCCCTTTGCCGGAGCAGGCAATAAATGAATTACCGGCGCCGTGTGTTGGTATTTAATCCAATCCGACTTTTTAGAAGAAAATATTTGTGCCATCAGTTCGCTTTCAAGTTCCAAAGGTCGGCTGAAGCTGTCTTGTTAAAACTGATGGTCATCAATCCTTGTAGTGATAGTTATTAGCCAATTGAAGAATGCCGCCACATTAGTACCTAGTGATCAGTCCTACCCGTCCAAACTCCTTCAACAGATCATTATCAACAAAATAAACAAGTCCTCCTTTTTCGAGTACAATTTCAATCAATTCATCCACGGCATCCGCCAGGATACTGCACAAACCCGTACTAGTCCCGGGTTTGAACATATTTCAACAATTTATTCCGGACAGCAATGGCTGTAAATATGTTCTTTAACAATGCGTAGAATCATGTATGTTGATCATCATGATCAATGACGCTACACAGAATATTTTTGCTTTTCTAAAGATCTTTCATAGCCGAATACAATTTCTCATAATACTCTATGGCCATCCGATTGCTGTCAAACTGAGGAACAATATCCTTCATCCCATTTTTTACGATTGAAAGCCATTTTGAGGGATTGTCGTAATACATGGGGACTACGCTTTTTTCAAGCAAATCATACAAAGCAGTGGCATCAACTTCATCCTGCCTGTGATCAGGCAAAAGCGGGTCTGCGCTCGGAATAATAAAACTGTTTATAGTGTCCCTGGCAAATTCCGGAAACCAGCCATCTGGTATTGATACGTTGACCGCTCCATTCATGGCGGCTGACATCCCACTGGTACCCGAGGCTTCATGTGTTATCCGTGGCACATTTAACCATATATCGGCTCCTTGTTTGAGCAATTTAGATAGTCTTATCTCATATCCAACAAGTATTGAACAATTCGGGTATGTTTTACAGATATTCACGACCTTATCAAAGGAAGCAATGGCTGCATAATCCGTTGGGTGTGGCTTTCCTGCCCAAACAATTTGGATGGGTCTTTCCGTATTTGTTACAAGCTGTTGAAACCGATCCATATTATTCAATAGAAGTTCCGGCCTTTTGTATCCACCAAAGCGTTTAGCAAAAACAATTGTCAGAACTTTTTCGTCGTATATTTCGCCATTTTGATCGGCAACTTCCTCAAACAACAATCTCTTTAACTCAAATTTTTTTGTTAGCAATGCGTTGTCATTATTGTCGGACATGGCTCTATACAGATCCTGGTTATGCCAGAAAGAAAAATTTTGCGCATTAGTTATACTTATTATAGGACAAATATCCTGGTAGCCCTGCCATGTACTGCGCAGGCTCTGAAGATGCTTACTGGATACACCATTGGAAATACCTGCCAGCCGCAGTGCAGTCAACGTGTGATCAAGTACCCCGTTCTCAGCCTGAACAATGGTCTTCACCTCATTCAGTGGAATATCCAAAAAGAAGCCCAACTTATCCAGTAGTAAGAAATCGCTCTTTTGGTTACCCCCGGCCTCAGGAGTATGGTTCGTAAAGACAAATCTTTTCCTTACCTCTTTTATATCCCTGTACTTTTTATATAAGTGAAATACAAGGGGTAAAGCATGTGACTCATTCAGATGGTACACATCAGGCAACCAGTTTAACTTTTCACAAAGCTTTGCACCGCCTTCTCCCAGCAATATCGCTGCTGCGGACATTGATTCGGGATTGGAATCATATAACTTGTGGCAAATGGTTTTTGCCAGGTAATCATTCTCAGGAATATCTGTACTTAAAAAGAATACAGGAACCGTATTAAAAACTTCCGGCGGCAGATAATAAACGGCTACAAAAACATCGTGCCCGGAAACCCTGATTGTTAACCTGATATCTGTTTTTTTTAGAAATCCATACACTTTCTCCTGAAACTGGACACCCATTGTCTGATCTTCCTTTCTTATTTGGTCATAGTAACCGTATCTCCATAAAATGCCAATTCCTATCATATTCTGTTTTAACTCATAAGCACTGCGCATGTGAGATCCTGCCAGGAATCCTAATCCTCCGGCATACGTTTTTAACGCCTGATCAATACCAAACTCCATACAGAAGTAAGCTACTTTTTTCTGAAAGTTTGGATCAATATTATAAGGGAAAGAAAAAGAAAAACTCATAACTAATAAATTACAACTTGTCTGGCTATAACAGATTGAAAGGGGATTGGCTTTGGGAATACGTAAGCTTAGAAATCCCTTTTTGTATTCTGAGCTGATAAATTCAGTATCAGCATTCGCGGGTACAGAATATGTCGTTCAATGCAGTTCCCGTCATTTTCATGTATCTTCCATTGTTCCGTAGATCACTGCATTTTAGTTTGCTGCGGCCGGGTAACCGGGTTAAAAAAAATCATGCTTTCTTAATTTAAAAATTGGTTCTGTATAAAACCCGGGCATCTCCCCTTTTTCACCTTTTTTTGGAATGTCCACCTTTTTCATTTCCGTTGTCCTTTTGATGACCGAAATATGAACTACCGGAGCAAGGTTCCTTTCAGGAGTCGGGAGACTTTCAAGAAGCGAATAGTTTGACATGACAGCATTTCTGAGGCACAAAACTGACCCTATTACCTAAAGTAAAGTATGACCGCCATCAACTTTTGGAGTGAAACCGGTCATTCTTTTCCATGTGATGGAAAACCTATTTAAGCCGCGAAAGAGGCCGGATAGAAATCCGGCCTGATTCAATAATCCAATATCCTATGAAAATCCTTAACAAAGGTTATTTGTCGTTATATATTAAACAATGATGACAAACAAGTAAAAGTATGATTGCTATCAGTATAACCCCAGCTGAGCAGGAAAGTATTCAAAAATTTATACCCAATATTTAATCCATGTTTGCAGTACATATCAGCTCAATGATAAAGGCAATGCCTGGCTACCTATACTATTTTTTTTCACCATTAGTTCGACATATCATTTTACAATCTTCAGTCCCAGCCCTGTACCCTGTTCGCGGGATTCGGAATACCGCCACATCATGAATCCCTCGACGTTAGCAACAGCAATGCTCCTGGTTCTTTCATCAAATATCGGCTTTTTTGTAAGCATAGGCCATCGGCGGACACAGTAACAGATACCCCAACTTCGCGTATTGAAGGGTGTTGGGATATTACGCCATCGCTTGCACCAATAGGCACTCTTCTTTTCTGACCAAGTTCCTGATCTCTACTGACCAATATCATATTTGACGTATAGCAACCTATGTATTTTCCATCCATGAAAAGGTTGTTATTGGCAACTATAGTAATTTTTTATTCCTGTAATGACAAAGGGGCAGAAACAACTAAACCGATTGTTCAGAATATTACCGAATCAGTGTATGCCTCCGGCATTGTTAAGAGTAAGGATCAGTATGAAGTCTATTCAACGGTAAACGGCATTATTGCGCAAAACTTAGTGACTGAAGGAGATACTATTAAAAAGGGCGACGCCATTGTAACCTTATTAAATGAAACATCTCAACTGAATGCCGAAAATGCCAGGATTGCTGCTTCTTATTCGTCATTACCATCAAATGTTGATCGGTTAAATGAGTTGAAAGCAAACATTGAGTTGGCGCGAAAAAAAATGCAAACCGATTCTGCGCTATTTCAACGTCAGCAAAATTTATGGAAAGAAGATATTGGGACCCGTAATGAAATGGAACAAAGGGAACTCGCCTACAGGAATTCTGTGACCGCTTACCAGGTTTCAATCCTGCAATATAATAATCTTAAGAAACAGATTGATTTTACGGCACAGCAGTCGATCAAAAATTTACAGATAAACAATTCAGTAAATAATGATTACACTGTCAAAGCCCGGCAGGATGGAAAAGTATATAGTATCCTGAGAGAACCAGGAGAAATGGTAAATACACAAACACCTATAGCTGTGATTGGTGATGTGAATGAATTTTTAATGGATCTTCAGGTAGACGAATACGACATCGGCAAGCTTATACCTGGACAAAAGGTGTTTGTAAGCATGGATAGTTACGAAGGACAGGTGTTTGAAGCCTCTTTAACAAAAATTCAACCAATAATGAATGACCGTTCAAGATCATTCAAGGCTGAAGCAACGTTTATTTCCCGGCCACCCCGACTCTATCCTAATTTAACGGTAGAAGCAAATATCCTGATCAGCACAAAAACAAATGCACTAACGATTCCCCGCACATATTTGATGGATGATAATACCGTAGTTCTTAAAAACGGGGAAAAAAGAAAAGTGGTCACAGGTTTAAAAGATTACCAGCTAGTTGAAATTATCAGCGGTTTGAACAAAGATGATATTATTAAAACGGGCAGGCAGTGAATTATAAATTGAATACAGAAATTGCAGAATCACTCCTATTGGCAAGGTGGAGACAAACTTTAATAGCAGCCATTGGTGTTACCTTCAGCATTACCATGTTTATCGCCTTGCTCAGCTTTATGACCGGTTTAAATAAGTTGCTCGACGGATTGATTTTAAACCGTACCGCTCATATCCAACTTTATAATGAAATAGAAAGAAATCCACATCAACCCATTACTGCAACTTTGGCGTACAAAAAGTTTCACAACTTTATTTCTTCTGTAAAAGCCTCTAACAGCCGTGAAGAAATATATAACAGCGGAGCTATTATCAATGCCATTGGTAACGATAAAAGAGTAGTTGGTATATCGTCTAAAGTCCATACACCGGCTTTTTTCAATGAGGGAAATATTCGCATCGCCGGTGTTATAGACGGAATAAACCCCCATGAGGAAAATAAACTGTTCCACTTCTACGATTATATCACTAATGGTTCAGGAAGTGATCTGAACATAGTTCCCAATAGTATCATTCTCGGCAAACCACTTGCGGATCAATTACTGGCAAACATCGGCGACCAGGTCTACATCACTACACCCGGTGGCGAAGTGTTTCCACTAAAACTAATAGGGTATTACCAGTCAGGCATAAGAGAACTTGATAAAATACAGGGATATACTTCGATTGCTACTACCCAAAAAATATTAGGCAAGCCTGCCAACTATCTTACTGACATACAAGTGAAACTCAACAATCTTGATGAGGCACCAAAAGTGGCAAATGAATATAAGAACCTGTTCGGACTGGAAGCCTTAGATATACAAACGGCAAACAGCCAATTTGAAACAGGCAGCTCTTTACGAACGCTTATTTCATATGCAGTGGGAATTACTCTGCTCATCGTGTCAGGATTTGGCATCTACAACATTCTAAATATGATGATCTATGAAAAAATGGATTCTATCGCTATCCTGAAGGCCACAGGATTTTCAGGCGGTGATGTGAAAAAGATATTTCTGATAATCGCTTTAACCATTGGATTCTTCGGAGGATTGGTAGGACTGCTATCTGGTTACCTTTTATCTCTCTTAATCGATGCCATTCCTTTTCATTCCCCTTCACTTCCGTCAGTCACTACTTATCCTGTCAATTATAATCCTGCGTATTACTTAATCGGTATTTCGTTTTCACTTCTCACTACTTTTTTGGCAGGATTATTTCCTGCAACTAAAGCAAGTAAAGTAGATCCGGTAGTCATCATAAGAGGGAAATAATATGAGCACTCCAGTTATTGAAGCAAGACATATCACTAAGACGTTTCATGATCATATTGATGTTCCTGTATTGAACGATATAAATATTATTGTAAATAAGGGTGAATTTGTTTCCCTGATGGGCAAATCAGGTTGCGGTAAATCTACACTGCTATATGTTCTATCCACAATGGATACGGAATATGAAGGAACCCTGTTGATCGATGGAGAAGTAATGACGGGTAAACCGGGAACACGATTATCTGAAGTGCGTAATGAAAAAATTGGCTTTGTTTTTCAGTTTCATTACCTGCTGAATGAATTCAGTGTTTTAAAAAATGTTATGCTGCCGGGTTTAAAATTAAACAAGTACACTGAAAATGAAATTGAAAACAATGCTTTAAAGTGGTTGACTGAATTAGGAATTGATCAACTACGCGATAAAAAACCCAACCAGCTTTCAGGCGGCGAGAAACAGCGTGTGGCTATCGCCAGGGCTTTGATCAATGACCCTTTGATCATTATGGGTGATGAACCAACAGGCAACCTGGATAAAAAAAATAGCCAGACTGTTTTTGCTATTTTTAAGGATCTATGTACTAAGTTTCAACAAACATTATTGATCGTTACCCATGATGTGGAATTTGCATCACATACCAACAGGACTATAGAGATGGAAGATGGAAAAATCATTAGCAAATGAGTTTAAGGGAAAAAACTAATCCACTGGACGACAACCGCCTGTAGTGCCACAGCATCGCCTTGCTGACTGCTAACCTATTTTGGTTTAATCATGACAATCCTTTTTCCAGCCATGCTTCTTCAGTTTTTAAAAATGAAAACCTGAAAAGCAAACGATTACAGAAATGAAATTCCGTGCTGGGCTGTTTTTAACAGAAGAATAGTGCAGGTAGATTGTATCCCTCTTCACCATGATGGAGCAGGCCTGCATTGTCATTCAGGAAATCAGCCTCAAACTCAAAAAAACTAAGCTGCTGAATCATCGGATTGGCCTACTGACGTATCAGAATGCGGCCTGCCCAATACGAATAACCCCAACTTTCGTATCTTGGTTCAGCAACAATTATTCGCTCCCGGTAGCTACAGGAACCGCTACCAGGCCAGGCTGTGAGAACTATGCGGATTATTTAAAAAGACACCCAAAATGAAGAAGAGCCATTTAAGTAAAAAAGAAATTCAGAAGGGTGAAGAAGTAAAGGCTTCAGATATCCGGGAAGGAATTTTCAATCTAATCAAGACCGAACATCCAGATTTTGGTAAAGAAAGCTATATCACATTAGCTGAACTCAATCAATACAGGCGACTATACTTAACGTCCCTGATTATACAAGAAAAAGGAGAGTTGGCAATCATTGACAGAGATGTTATGGAGGCCATCAAAAATAATTCAATACTTTCTGAAAACATTCAGGATGAAATTGAAGCTAAACTTACAGTCGGACAAAAAATAGCAGATAAGGTAGCTGCTTTTGGTGGTAGCTGGACATTTATTGCCACATTTTTTTCTTTCATTATAATTTGGATGATAATAAATGTTTGGTTTATTGCCACAAAACCGTTTGATCCTTACCCATTCATATTACTGAACCTGATACTTTCATGTTTAGCAGCTATACAAGCTCCAATTATAATGATGAGCCAGAACAGGCAGGAGCAAAAGGACAGACAAAGAAGCGAACACGATTATAAAATAAATCTCAAAGC
>JAEYVW010000164.1 GCA_023429365.1 Bacteroidota bacterium | reverse complement strand
CTGCTCATATTGTACCAGCTCGCTCAGCGAATTGATCTTGGCAGCTTTCAGGCAGTTGAAGGCACGTACTGAAAGATCCAGGTCTTCCAATGGTGTCTACAGCACCTTACGCAACTGAAGTGTTTGTTCGTCAACCAGGTCTTCTTTCTTCTCTTCCTTATTATCGAAAGTGATGTTTTCATCTGTGATGATCATCAGGTGCTGAATTAGTATCCTAGAAGCCTGTTTTACGGCTTCCTCAGGATGGATAGTACCATCTGTTGATACTTCCATGATCAGCTTTTCGAAGTCGGTGCGCTGCTCTACCCGGGTATTTTCGATCGTGTATTTTACATTCTTGATCGGAGTAAAAATAGAATCGATAGGAATATATCCAAGTGGTGCATCCTTTGGCTTGTTATCTTCTGCGGGAACATAACCGCGACCCTTACCAATAGTAAGTTCGATATCCATCTTTGCAGAAGAATCGAGCGTGCAGATCAGCAGATCGGGGTTCATGATCTGGAAGGAATGTGTTGCTTCCCCGATCATGCCAGCAGTGAATTCAGTTTTATTTTTCAGCGACAAAATGATCTTCTCATTTGTCACATCATGATCAACGATCTTCTTAAAGCGAACCTGCTTCAGGTTCAGGAAAATCTCCACTACATCCTCAGAGATGCCCTTCATAGTGGCAAACTCATGCTCTACACCTTCTATTTTCACGCCAATAATTGCATAACCTTCCAATGAATTCAGCAATACACGGCGCAGTGCATTACCGATGGTTACACCATAACCAGGTTCCAATGGACGAAACTCAAACTGAGCTTCAAAATCATTTGCTTTCTGCAGTATGATCTTATCAGGCTTCTGGAAATTTAAAATGGCCATATTTTAGATTTAGTTTTTAAATGATTGGAAACTGCGAACTGTGAACATCCTCAAGAATCACAGCCCGTAGCCGGGTTATTTAGAATACAATTCCACGATCAGCTGTTCCTTGATATTTTCTGGAACGCTTTCCCTTTCCGGATAGGTAATGAAAGTACCTTTCAGTTCAGTCTCATTCCAGTCCAGCCAGCCGAATTTTGGATTCTTTGCTCTCACAACACTAGTGATAGAAGTTCTTTCCTTGCTACCTTCCTTAATAGTGATGATATCACCTGGTTTTAAGCGATAAGAAGGAACGTTTACCACTTCGCCATTTACCTCGATATGCTTGTGGCTTACCAGCTGACGGGCAGCAGGACGTGAAGGAGCGATACCCATACGGAAAACTGTATTATCCAAACGGGCTTCAAGGTATTTGATAAGGTTTTCACCTGTTACCCCTTTGATACGTGAAGCTTCTTCAAATGTTTTACGGAATTGTTTCTCCAAAATGCCATAAGTGTATTTGGCCTTTTGCTTTTCGCGGAGCTGCAGGGCATATTCGCCTAGCGTTTTACGCTTGCGTTTCTCACCATGCTGACCGGGAGGGTTACTGTTTTTACCCAACCATTTACCATTGCCTAAAATTGGCTCACCGAAAATACGGGAGATCTTGGTCTTTGGACCAGTGTAACGTGCCATAGTTTTTTCATTTACGCTTTTTTGAAACGGTGCGCTGATCAGTAAAAGCGTTAAAAATCAATCAGGCACCCTTTGTTTAAATGAAACCAAATTGGCTCAATATGTTATTAGCTGCGAGCTTCGAGCTTCGAGCCTTGAGCATTGACTCCAGACTCGCGACTCCAGACCAGCGACTGCTCTTATACTCTTCTCTTCTTAGGAGGACGGCAACCGTTATGCGGCAGGGGTGTGATATCCTTTATCATCACCACTTCAATACCGGATTGGGAAATGGAGCGGATCGCGCTTTCACGACCGGCACCGGGACCTTTTACATACACATCTACCCTTTTCAGACCAGCATCCAAAGCTACTTTCGCTGCATCAGAAGCGGCCATCTGGGCTGCATATGGGGTGTTCTTCTTAGAACCCCTGAATCCCATTTTACCTGCACTACTCCAGGAAATGATCTGACCAGTTTTGTTGGTCAGGCTTATAATGATATTGTTGAAGGTAGCAGAGATGTGAGCGTCTCCATACGCGTCTACCTTTACGATCCTTTTCTTTGCAGCGGCTTTGGCGCTGTTTTGTGCTTGTGCTTTTGCCATAATTTTGTTCGAGGTAATCTTCTGTTTTCTTAATTAATCCCGGTTTATTTCCGGGACCAGATCAACCCTCCTGCCGACCTACCAGGCTATCCGTAATTGATCTGCGATTTATGTAAGTCTATTAAAACATTGAGCCCGAGCTATCAGCATTGGAACGTTTTCCCCGCTGTTACTTCAAGCTCTATTTTTTACTTCTTAGCTGCTTTCTTCTTACCGGCAACTGTCTTACGCTTACCTTTCCGGGTACGGCTGTTTGTCTTGGTACGCTGACCACGAACAGGCAGTCCTTTACGATGGCGGAGACCACGGTAGCAGGCGATATCCAGCAAACGCTTGATACTCATCTGCACTTCCGAACGCAGCTGGCCTTCTACCTTGAGCTCCTCGGTGATGGTGTTCCGAATCGAATTCAGATCATCATCATCCCACTCATGTACTTTCTTATCACGGCTAATATTATTCTTGTCGAGAATATACTTAGCGGTAGACGGCCCAATACCGTAGATATAGGTCAAACCTATTTCGCCTCTTTTATTCTTTGGTAAGTCAACACCGGCAATACGTGCCATATTATCTGTTTATTTTTTTATCGATTTTCTTAAATTTCTGGCTTCGAGCTGCTAGCAATTAGCTTCGAGCATGGCTCGCGGCTCATGGCTCGCAGCCCTCTCTTATCCCTGGCGCTGTTTGAAACGGGGATTCTTCTTATTAATCACGTACAGCTTCCCCTTTCGGCGAACGATCTTGCAATCTGTGCTACGTTTCTTAATGGATGCTCTAACTTTCATAATATTAAAATTTAGTCTTCATTTCCCTCCAGGTCAGCCTGAAGCTTAACGCCGACAGCTTATTATTTATACCGAAATATGATCCTTCCCCTTGTCAAATCGTATGGCGAAATCTCGACTCCCACTTTATCACCCGGTAATATCCGGATATAGTGCATCCTCATTTTCCCGGAGATGGTAGCCAGTATTTCGTGGCCATTTTCCAGTTTGACCCGGAACATAGCGTTCGAAAGGGCTTCCAGAATGATACCATCTTGTTTAATAAGGGGTTGTTTCGACATACAAATTTTAGGGGTGCAAAGATAGGAGGATGTACCCGAAAAAACAAAAACCCCGGTTATTTTTCGGGGTATGCCGTTAAATATGCGAGTTAACCCCTAAAATCAGGGCTAAATAACGGATTATTAATGCATTTCAAGTGGCACCTTGGTCATATCATGATACAGGTTCTGGAGCTCATGAACCCCGAGCGGGTAATCGAAATGACGCCGGTCTTCCCGCCACCACATTTCAATTTGGGAAAAGTCGCCATCCTTTGGTAGAACCAGTCTAAATGAATCTTTTTTGTACTTAACGGCATCTGATCCATTCATCTCCTCACGGGTAAACCCAAGTCTAAATAACTGCTTCTCATCCAACGGAATAGGCTGAATGTGATCCAGGTCATACCAGAATTCCTGTACACCATTATTAATAAGGGCCTGCCTTTCCTCATGACTTACTTTTACCACCGTCCCTTCTCTTTGAACCCCCTCATCGTTTAGGGTAACAATGTCGCCGTGTTTAAGTTCTCCAAGTTTTAGCATAGCAATTCGTTTTTTGTTAACCGAATATAATGAAAACCTGAGAGTTTTGCGCTCGATCGATTAAAAGAAATCTGGTATATACCGGTGTTAGCATCAAAGAATTGTGGTCACGGTGAGAGTGCATGGTCGCCGAAAATTCCCGTTTTCTGCCGTGATTTTCCCTTGGTTTTGGCTGGGTAGTGAGTTTACCTTTAATATCTGATTAATCAGGGCCAGGGGCTGGCCTGGAATTCAAAAGCCCCAGGATGAATAGCCAATAGTTCCGGGGTCAACGGTGT
>JAEYVW010000474.1 GCA_023429365.1 Bacteroidota bacterium | reverse complement strand
TCCCGATAGATTCTGTGTTAAGAACCAACGGAATCTTGGCTTTTTCTTAATTTTGTTTTTTAGGCGGCTTTATGTCAGCCTGTTTAGGGGCGGTCTATCTATGGCCGCCTTTAATTTTAGGCGGCCTCAATAGCCTGTTTTTCGACTGTATCAGCTTCCTTGGTTTTTAGAAATTCTTTGTCGTATTTTTTATTGGTTTTATAGAGTGTATACATCATTTCTAATAATTTCCTCTGTACCGCTACAACTGCTTTCATCTTGATGCCATGCCTGCTTACCAATCTTGCAAAAATGGCTTTAAATCTTTCGTCGTGACGGATGGCGGTCAATGCAGGCAGGTGCAAGGCCTTTCTCAAAAATCTATTCCCCTTTTTCGATATTTTAGGTTTGCCTTTTACCGATGTTCCGGATTGCTTTTCTTTCACATCCAATCCGGCATAGCTGGTAAGCTGCCGTTTGTTTCTAATTAAATCAAAACCATTGGTTTCACCTAAAACAGTGGCTGCTGTTAAAACACCTACACCCGGCAGTGAACAAAGAAGCTGAACTAATTCCTTGCTCCTTTCATCTGCCTTTACCAACGTTGCAATTTCGGCGGTAACTTCTTTTTCCTGTTTGTTTAAAAATTCTATTCGCTTTTTTGTCCTGATTATTGATGCTTTGTTAGGTTCGGCTTCCACCTGCTCGGCATGAAGCTGATTTTTCACCAT
Organism: Bacteroidota bacterium; assembly: GCA_023429365.1. GTDB lineage: Bacteria > Bacteroidota > Bacteroidia > Chitinophagales > Chitinophagaceae > Terrimonas_B. Next base: position 3,329 of record JAEYVW010000474.1, on the reverse strand, counting down.
TGTCCGTTCTTGTATAATCTGATCCCTTTCCCGTGTCAGTTGCTTTATCTTTTTAAAAACAGGCAATGGCTTTTCCCACTTGTCCAGGTTGCGTTCTAATCCAAATTGGGCAATGGCTTCGGATGCTGTTTTGTCCGTTACAGTTTTGATTGTAAGGCTACGGGCATAATTGCTGATTTTGTTGGGCAAAACAATTGAAACCTCCAACCCCTGGTTTGTTAGAAAGTAAGCCAGGGACTCGTGATACACACCAGTGGCTTCCATTACATATCTAACTGACACTGATGGATCGGCCAACTTCCTTATCCATTGCAACATGATTTCAAATCCCTTGAAAGTATTAGCAAACGTTTTGTGAGCATAAAGTTCAGTTTGCAAATCTTTATACATTCTTCCTAAACAAACTACTAATTCCTTTTGGGCTACATCAATGCCCAATACCTGCCTAATTACCTTTTTCATACCAATTCTTTTTTTCAATTGAAACAATAAAAGTGAAAATCTCCCTTCGTTTTGTCTCCTGGTTGGATATTCTGGATATACTGGACTTGCCGTATTCCTTACATTCTGTTCAAACTCAAAGAGATAAAAGGGATGAGGTTATCTCTATCGGACTACATGCAATTTTTGCTGTATGCTATTGGATGTACTCTCATCCCTTTTCACTTTTTTATCAAATCTATTGGTATCTTAACCTAATCTCAAAGAACTATTTTGCCTGTTGTACAAACATAGGAGCTATCGGGTCCAATTTCTAAATCCCTAATCACAAATCCCAAATTCCAATTCCCTCAATTATGCAATCCTGCCAAACCTTGCATCTTATCCCTTGCACAGGATTGATTAACTTGTTACCGATTTAATACCTATATATGAAGTTGCTAAAGACCCTTATTATTTTCGCAGCCCTATTCAGTCTATTTACCATGAATGCCGATAGCCAGCCAGTTAAAAACTATGAAGCCGCCTGGAAACGTGTAGAAGATTTTGTTAAAAAGAGCCTTCCTAAGTCAGCCAGCGCAGAAGTGAAAAAGATATATGAGCTCGCAAAAAAAGAAAAGCAGGATGCGCAGGTCATTAAATCACTGGTGTACCTGAGTTTCCTGCAATCGGAAAACAGGGAAGATAACCAGGCGGCAACAATTGCAGAATTTGAAAAAGAGCTCGACTCGGGTAAAGAGCCGGTTAGGTCTATTCTAAACAGCCTGTTGGCTGAAATGTACTGGAACTATTATCAGCAAAACCGCTGGAAATTATATAGTCGTACACTAACAACTAGCTTTAAGAAAGATGATATTGCCACCTGGGGTGCAGATGATTTTCACCAAAAGGTCGGAGCCCTATATCAATCATCACTCCAACCCGAAAAGTTATTACAGGAGACCCGGCTGGAACCCTTTGACGCCATTATTGTAAAAGGCAATACGCGCCACCTGAGACCAACATTATTTGATCTCCTGGCACACCGGGCACTGAGTTATTTTGAGAATGATGAAAGAGATATTTCAAAACCCGCCTTTGCGTTTGAGATCGACCAGGCATCGGCATTCGATCCGGCAGCAGATTTTATCCATCGAAAATTTCCAAACACTGATTCATCTTCTCTTCAATACCAGGCCCTATTGATCTATCAAAAACTTATTTCTTTTCACCTCAACGATCCTCGGCCAGATGCACTGATCGATGCCGATCTGAAAAGACTGGAATTTGTCCGGCAGAACTCTGTACACACCGATAAAGACCAACTGTACTTTAATTCGATCAATCATGTGGCTCATCAATATAATGAACTACCGGCCGCGGCACAGGCATGGTACCTTATTGCTGTCCACTACAACAGACTGGCAGACGGTTACAGGCCCTATGAAGATACCACCCATCGATACACAAGGTTGAAGGCAAAAGAGATCTGTGAGAAAATCCTTCAGCAAAAAGATTCTTCAGAAGGGAGGATCAATTGCTATAACCTGCTTCAGCGAATAGAAAATGAGACCCTGCAGTTCAATCTTGAAAAAGTAAATATACCTGGTCAGCCTTTCAGGGCATTGGTTGGATATCGCAATTTCAACAAGCTTTATCTGCGCATTATAAAACCGGATGAAAGCCTGAAAAAACAATTGGAAGACCAATACAATGAAAAATACTGGTCAGCAATTCTCGCGGCACAACCAATGCGCAGCTGGACACAGTCCCTGCCCGAAACAGGCGACCTGCAGTTGCATAACGCTGAAATAAAAATTGACGCACTCCCCCCGGGCGAATACCTGTTGATCGCGGGAACCAGCGAGGATTTCAACAACCAAAATACAATCGTGGGAGCAAGGGTATTTTATGTATCCAATATTAGCTTCATCAACCAGGGCCAGGATTATTTTGTACTCAACCGCGACGATGGTCAGCCTCTTGCAAAGGCTTCAGTGCAGATCTGGGAAACGAAATACAACTATGATGTATCGAAGTACCTAAAACAAAAAACCAAACTCTATACCACAGATAAAAATGGATATTTTAAAAAGGAAAAACAGCTCAACCCGGATCGCAGATCATATCAGCAAGCTAATTTCCTGTTGGACATAACCCACGGTGATGAGCGGCTTTTCATCAACGATGCGATCAGTGACTACTACTATTATCGGGAATCACCCGACGAGCCTAAGCTGACCAGTTCAGTATTTCTGTTTACTGACCGAAGTCTTTACCGCCCGGGGCAGACCGTTTATTTCAAAGGAATCGTGCTAAACAGGGTTGCCGCTGAGAAAAAAGCCTGGGCCAATGACCAATATGAAACAACGATCATCCTACGCGATGCCAATTACCAGGACATCGATTCCATCCGTGTAAAAACAAATGAATTCGGATCCTTCTCAGGCAAATTTCAACTACCGCAGTCGGGTTTGAATGGCGACTTCAGCCTTTATGCGAGGAAAGATAACCCCAATGCGCATTTCAGGGTGGAAGAATACAAACGGCCAAAATTTTACGTCGACTATGAACCACTGAAAGGCACCTATGAACTCAACGATACGATACATATCACCGGATTTGCCAAAGCCTATGCCGGCAATAATATTGATGGAGCACAGGTAAAATACCGGGTGGTACGACAACCACGTTTTATCTATCCCTGGAGATTCTGGAGAGGCTGGTTTCCGCCTTCAGAACCGATGGAAATCACCCACGGTGAGATCACAACCGGAGCAGACGGAAAATTCGTCATAAAATTTGCTGCTATTCCCGATCTGAAACTGGATAAAAAACTTGAGCCTGTTTTTGACTATACGGTATATGCCGATGTAACGGATATCAATGGAGAGACCAGGAGTGGGGAA
>JAEYVW010000445.1 GCA_023429365.1 Bacteroidota bacterium | reverse complement strand
TGAGGACCTGAAAATAGTGAGGTTATTCGATGCGTTAGACAAGCTCGACACGTATGAGGAAAAAGCCTTATTAAAGAAACTCCCCGGCACGGAAAAAAGACAGCTCTACAATCTAAAAACCCATCTTTACCGCGAAATATTGGCCAGTCTACGACTACTAAAAAGCGCCGACAGCCTTGACCTTCAGCTGAATGAGCAATTCGACTATGCGCATATCCTGTACAAAAAAGGGCTGTTTGTACAAAGCCTGAAGATCCTCGAACGCGTGAAGGAGCTGGCCAAAACCCACCAAAAATTCTATTTCCTTGCCCAGGTGATCGCCCTGGAAAAAAGGATCGAAAACCTGCATATTACGCATAGCGTGGAAAACCGCGCCAACCGACTGGCGGTAGAAGCAAATGAGATCAGCCGCCATATCGACGTCGTGGCAAGACTCAGCAATCTTTCCCTGCAGCTTTTCAGCTGGTTTACCCTTCATGGTCATGCCCGTAATGAAAACGATGAGGCCGGCGTGAAGAAATTCATGCAGGAGAACATGCCGCAGAATATTGATAAGCTGGAAGGGTTTTATGAAAAGCTTTATTTATACCAGAGCTTTTGCTGGTATGCTTTCATTCGACAGGATTTTCTACAATACTATCGCTACGCAAAAAAATGGGTAGACCTGTTCAGGTCGCAGCCGCTGATGATACGTGTTGAAACCAGCCACTATATCAAGGGGATGCACTACCTGCTCAATGCGCATTTCGATTTACGCAACTACAAACAATTTGCAAAAACACTCAAAGAGTTTGAGGCATTCGCACAAACCAATCGCGTAAAAGATCATGATAACTTCAGGATCCAGGCATTTGTCTACATAAGTACGGCGGGCATCAACCAGCATTTTATGATGGGCACCTTCCGGGAAGGTTTGAAAGCCGTTCCGGAAATTGAAGAAAAACTAAAGGAATACGCCTTATTTCTCGACCCGCATCGTATCATGATCTTTAACTATAAAATAGCAACGCTTTATTTTGGCAGTGGCGACTATAGTACCTGTATCGACTACCTGCAGAAGATCATCAATGAAAAAGGCGAGCTCCGCACCGATCTGCAATGCTATGCACGGCTCCAGCACCTGCTGGCGCATTATGAACTGGGCAACTATGATATCATGGAATCACTGACAAAATCAGTTTACCGTTTCATGGCTAAGATGCAAAACCTGACGGTTGTGGAAGAAGCCATGTTCAGTTTCCTGCGCCATTCCTTTCATCATATTCCGGCAAAAAAATTAAAGCCCGAACTTGAAGTGTTTCTGCAGAAAATCAAACACCTTGAAAAAAATCGTTTCGAAACACGCGCCTTCGCTTACCTGGATATTATATCATGGGTGGAAAGTAAAGTATACGGCAAACCCATGAGCGAGATTATCCATGCCAAATACCTGGAAAGCAAGCGACGCTGATCTGCTTCCAATGTCGTCGTGTTTTCATCATTACAAACCGGTGTTTTCATCTTTTCTATATGAATTATTAATCTTATCATCGCCACGCTGTAAATATTTTTAAACAAGCCCCCAGCTCCCATCAATGCTTCGTAAATTGCGTCCAGCATCCTTTATTTATCAGCTGAGGTTTGCAGTAAGAAAATATGGAATATTTAAATGGATTGAACGAGAGGCAGAAAGAAGCCGTGCTGCATAAAGACGGACCAATCATGATCATTGCAGGCGCTGGGAGCGGTAAGACCAAAGTACTCACTACCCGGATCGCCCACCTGATGGCACATCACCATGTTGACGCTTTCAATATCCTGGCGCTGACTTTTACCAACAAAGCAGCCAAAGAAATGAAGGAACGGGTGGAGAAAATATTGGGCAATAACGAAGCCCGCAACCTCTACATCGGGACATTTCACAGCGTATTTGCGCGAATCCTTAGGAGTGAAGCCCACCGGCTCGGTTACCCAAACAGCTTTACCATCTATGATACGGAAGATGCAAAGAGTGTGGTCAAGACGGTGATCAACGAACTCAATCTGGATGACAAACATTACAAACCCGCTTCCATCTACAACAGGATATCAGCCGCAAAGAATGCACTGGTGGGTCCTGCCGAATACGCAACGGACTATTACCTACAGCAGGAAGATATGCGGGCTAACCGACCTGCAATCGCGCAGATATATGAAGCCTATGTAAAGCGCTGTTTTAAAAATGGCGCGATGGATTTCGATGATCTGCTTTTGAAATTTTATGAACTGCTGAAAAGTTTCCCGGATGCCCTCAGCAAATACCAGCGCAAATTCAAATATATCCTGATCGATGAGTACCAGGATACCAACCCCGCCCAGTATGAAGTGGTAAAACTATTGGGAGCCATGCATGAGAATGTATGTGTAGTAGGCGATGATGCGCAGAGCATTTATAGTTTTAGGGGCGCTACTATCCAGAATATACTGCAGTTCCAGAAAGACTATGACGAAGTAAAGATGGTGAAACTGGAACAAAATTACCGGAGTACCCAAAGCATATTGCATGTGGCCAACGAAGTGATCCGGAATAACAAAAACCAGATCGAGAAAATATTATTCACGGAGAACAAGGAAGGTGAAAAGATCAGGCTTGTCAGAACCGCAACCGATAATGAAGAAGGTAAGTTTGTAGCCGACACCATCCAGGAGCAGAAATTACGGAACCATTACAGCAATAAAGATTTTGCGATTCTTTACCGGACCAATGCGCAAAGCAGGGCGTTTGAAGAAAGCCTGCGCAGGATGGGTATTGCCTACACTATTTACGGTGGTATGAGCTTCTACCAGCGGAAGGAGATCAAAGACATGGTGGCTTATCTCCGGTTGCTGGTGAATTCGCGGGATGAAGAAGCATTGAAACGAATTATCAATTACCCGGCAAGGGGCATCGGTAAAACCACTATCGACAAAGTGATTTTGCTGGCCAACGAAAGCAATGTTTCCATGTGGGAAATATTGGAAAATGCCGCGAAGTTTGGTTTTAGGGCGGGCACCCTGCAGGCCATCGAGGAATTTGTGACGATGATCAAAAGTTTTACAAGTATGCTGAAAACAAAAAACGCATACGAAGTAGCTTTTCATGTGGGCAAACAAACTAATATCGTAAAGGAACTTTTCAACGATAAAAGTGCGGAAGGCGTACAGCGATACGAACATATCCAGGAACTATTGAACAGTATCAAGGAATGGGTGGACGATACAGAAAACCGATCACGCATCGATGAAGATGGGATACTACTGGAAGAGGGTTCACAAAACGGTGAAGGGGCTGTAAGCCTGGGATCTTACCTGCAACAGATCACGCTGCTTACCGACGCCGATGAAAAAGACCCCAATGCCGACACTGTGAAATTAATGACTATTCACGCTGCCAAAGGACTTGAATTTAGCTGCGTGTTTGCTGCCGGCCTGGAAGAAATGCTTTTCCCCAATGCGATGAGCATTAATACAAGAGAAGAACTGGAAGAAGAAAGAAGACTGTTTTACGTGGTCATAACCCGCGCCAAATCAAAGCTGTGGATCACGTATGCCAATACACGCTATAAATTTGGATCTCTGGTGCAAAATGAGCCCAGTCGCTTCATCGCTGAACTACCTGAACAGTTTCTGGACCGGAGCTTTGCTGGTGGCGGTACTCGCAACCAGGGTGCGAGTGGCTGGGGACGCTCAAGCGCTTATGAAAGAATGAACGGCGGCTGGGGTGCGGCCCAGCAGGCGGAAAAGCAATATGGCCCGCCACCATCCCAGCGTAAAAAGGAGACACCCTCCTACCTGGCTCCGAAGAGCCCTTATCCTAAATTGGTGGAACATAAGCCATCACCCGACTTTGTAGCCAGCGATACCTCCAATTTGCAGGTTGGTCAAAAAGTGGAACATCAGAAATTTGGTTTTGGTGAGGTGATCAAAATGGAGGGCGCGGCGCATAATCCTATTGCCACCGTGAAATTTGAACACAACGGTGAAAAGAAGATCATGCTCAACTATGCCAAGCTGAGGATCCTGGAATAAGGTCAGCAGGTCGTATAGTTCGGTCTTTAACCAATTTTGCTGTTCAGCTGGTTTTTATCGCCGCTTGTCCCATTAAAACAATAATAAAAAATTGAATCTTGATCTTCGTGACATGTTGATCAGATTTTTCTATACCTGCATGTTGTGCATGCTGACAATTTTCGCTCATGCACAAACCTTAAGAATCGCTACTTATCAATATGCGGACAATAACAGGATTAAAAATATCCAGCCCTTTGCTGATCTCTTAAAGACGAAACATGGGATGGATACGGAGGTAAAAAGTTATCCCACAATCCATGATATGATCGAAGGCATTCAGAACGACGAAGTGGATATTGCTTTCATCAACACTTTTGGATATTTCCTGCTTGAGACATCTGAAAAAAGCTATCCTATGATTCCCGGGTACACCCTGGCGGTGAAAAGCGATGCGGTAGATAATTATAAGACCGCTATTATCACCCCGGCCGGATCAACTTTAAAAAATCTGGAGGATGTAGGTAAAAACGCCAGCAAGTCTAGATTGATGCTGGTGGCGACAGGCTCAACTTCGGGTAACCTGGTACCACGCCTCGCTTTCAGTAATATAGGCCTGGCGGATTGTGAGAACGATTTCAAATCCGTTGGATACGCAGGCAATCATACCCTGGCGATCCAGTCTATTATAAACCAGCAGGCTGATATCGCGGCTATGGGTTTTACTGAATATGAAAAAATAACGCGTGACCCCGCGATGGCGGCAAAATTGAAGTTAATTTGGCGTTCTCCTGAAATACCTCTTGGTCCGGTGTTGTTGCAAAAAAGCCTGCCTGATTTAACCCGTTCAAAAATTGAAAAGGCTTTACAGTCATTGCATGTAGAAAATAAACATGTCCTGGAGTCTGTTAAAAAAGGATGGAGTGAAGCTAAATATGCGACACACTATATCAGCATAAACGATTCTTTTTACAATAGCTTTAGAAAGACTCTGGGAAATGATAAAGACCTGCAACGAATACTGAAGCAATTCGCCAACTAAGATCAACTCAGTACTTTCATCACTTCATTTCTATATAATTTCCCAATGGGTATTTCGGTTTTGTCAACTTCGATCAGTTCTGAGGTAAAGGTTCTTACTTTATCCAATGAGATGATAAAGGATCGGTGGGTGCGT
>JAEYVW010000425.1 GCA_023429365.1 Bacteroidota bacterium | reverse complement strand
ATGGCCAGCTGGGCCATGCTGGCTGGTAAAGCGTCTGTATTGTACACTTTCTATCCTCCTTTAAAAGCGCATCCATTATTTTACCTCGGTGCAGCCTTACTGATCGTGGGTTCATGGTTGCCACTTTTTGACTGGGCCAGGATGTATAACCAATGGAAAAAACAAAACCCGAACACAAAAACACCCCTGGCTGTATTAGGTACACTGATCAACTTTATTATTTGGTTTGTGTGTACCCTGGCAGTGGCTTACGAAGTACTGGTATTACTGATTCCATGGTCGATGGGTTGGACCGATACCGTGAATGTAAACCTGGCACGGACCCTGTTCTGGTTTTTTGGGCATGCGCTTGTTTACTTCTGGCTATTGCCCGCTTACATCATGTTTTATACCATTTTGCCAAAGGTAGCCGGTGGTAAACTATATTCAGACCTGGCGGGACGTGTGGCTTTGTTCCTTTTCCTTTTGTTTTCCATTCCTGTTGGTGTTCACCACCAGTACAGCGACCCGACGATCACACAGGGTGTAAAGTTCTTTCATGGCCTGCTTACCTATGGCGTAGCGATACCAAGCTTTATTACAGCATTTACCATAGCTGCTTCGCTTGAATATGCGGGTAAACAAAGAGGCTCCAAAGGCCTGTTTGGATGGATGAAAAAATTGCCCTGGTTTGATGATAGCCGTTACCTGTTCTCTTATTTTATCTGTGGATTGATCCTATTCATATTTGGCGGCGTAACCGGTATTATTAATTCTTCTTATTCACTCAACGCTGTAGTGCATAATACAGCCTGGATGCCGGGGCATTTTCATATGACGGTGGCAGGTCCAGTGTTCCTGGGTATTGTTGGCATGAGCCTGTATCTCTATTCCGGAATGAGTGGCAAGAAGATAGTGATGCCGAAATTGAATACCGTGATCCCTTACCTGTGGACAATCGGCATGCTGATCTTTTCCTTTGGGATGAGCTGGGGTGGATTGAGAGGCGAGCCAAGAAGGACCAACCTGGGTACAACTTATCTAAACCCAGATCATGAGCTGTTCCGTACAGACTGGGTGCCAACTACCTTGTTGGCTCTGTTGGGTGGTATTATCATGTTCATTGCGGGTATGTTGTTCATCATCATATTCTTTGCGACCATATTCAGTAAAAAGCAAGCAGAGGGAGCATTGGAAATTCCGGTGAGTGAAGCTTATCACGATGAAAAGCGTGTGCCGATCTTCGACAGATTCAAACCCTGGCTGGTGACCATGATCGTTATCCTGCTGATTGCGTATATACCAGCATTGCTCAATGTAAAGGAAAATAGCGGCCCCAAAGCGCCGAGATTTAGTATTGACAACCCGGTACCGGAGGTATCGGTAAAAAAATAGCATGCGATCCAGGCGACCAATACGATTATTTGTGATACTGGTTTTGGTAGTGCCATTAGTCGCCTGGCTTGCAGTCAGCTTCTTTGAGAAAAGGGTGGGCGAGCTCCCGGTGTTGGGAAAGGAAGATCATCGGATTGAGAATTTTGAACTGTTGAACCAGGATGGTTTGTTAAAAGGCACAGCGGGATGGAATGGAAAGATCGTAGTAGCTGATTTCTTTTTTACTCATTGCCCGACGATCTGCCCAAAGATGACCATGAGCCTGAAAAAAGTTCGCAGCGCCTTTGAAAATGATACCACTATCCTTATCAACTCGATTTCGATCGATCCGGAACGGGATAGTTCATCAAGGTTAAAAGAATACGCGGGCGACTTCGGCATCAATACAAAGAACTGGGAATTGTTGACAGGTGATAAAAAAGAGATCTACCGGATGGCGCGTAATAGTTTTATGGTGGTGGCTACAGATGGGGATGGCGGACCTGAAGATTTTATACATAGTGAGAGCCTGGTACTTATCGATCCCCGAAAACGCATCAGGGGCTACTATGATGGTACCAGCGAGAGTGAAGTAAATCAATTGATCAGGGATATAAAAAAACTGAAAAATGAAAAATAGAAAATTCTTAATGGCTTTGATTGGATTATTAAGCATATCAGGCCTTGCTTTTGGCAACCCGCCGGTAGAGGAGGGTAAAGCTATTTTTACCAGCCGGTGTGCTGCCTGTCACAACGTAAACAAAACACTTACTGGACCCGCACTCGCCGGTATTGATGAACGCCGTTCCATCGAATGGCTCACAAAGTTTATTATCTCATCTCAATCGCTTATTAAAAGTGGCGATAAGGATGCCGTAGAAGTATTTGAGAAATTCAACAAAGTGCCCATGCCCGATCATCCTGATCTGACCCAGGACCATATCAAAAGCATCGTGGAGTATATCAAGTCAGAAGCAAAACCGGTAGAAACATCTGTTGCTCCTTTTGCAAAACCAACGCAACTTCAAACCCAGTATAGACCCCTGACCCTGCAGAAGGACTACGGTTTCTTTATAGCATTCCTTGTAGCGGTGGCGATGCTTATCGCAACCCTGGTCTTTGTGGTGCATATGAACAGGATGCGGAATGCAAAGTCTGGCGATAAAGTGACAGTATAATAAAGAGAGGTTAAAAAGATTTAGCGCTGTTCAATAACAAGGGGAGCTGCAAATATTCGTATTGCAGCTCCCCATAATCTTATCTTAATGTCGCAACTGGCGACTACTATTTATTTTTCTGGCTTAATCCCGGTTACCAGTTATTCGATTGCTCCACATTCATTCTTTCAGACATATCCACAGGCTGGCTCTTTTGCCAATTGATCTCGTACCTAACAAACCAGGAGATCCAAAGACTTCTGCTGAGTCGCATCAACCACGGCTGCAGGACAATCAGGAATATCGCGTTAAATCCAAGCCAGTAAAAGAATCGGTTGTCCTCAGTCGACAACCCAATGATCACCCACCAGGCAACCAGTGTGGCGACACTTAATGCCACCGTCAATACATAACTAACATAACTTGTACCGTAATAGAAGCCAACCTCGATCTCAGTAGGTTGACCACATACAGGACAGTTTTTATTCATCTCCATATTCTGTTTCAACTTCACACTCAATGGATGTTTAAACAATTTACCCTCCCGGCAGCGCGGACAACGGCAACTCAATACGCTACCCAGGTAGCTTCGCTTTGATATTTGCTCTGACATGATTTCGCAAAGGTTTCTTTTTTATTCTTTCTATCCAATAATTTCTCTTTTATAAACAGCGATCGTAGTGTATTTGTTTGATTTGTAAGGGTTGGTAATACTTTAATTTTTGTTATAACTAAGGTGCCATAACCCGCGCAGGTCACCTTCTTTGTAATCAAAAGCCAGGTCTGATGGATAGCGTTGCCTGATGGCATTCCACACATCAGGACGGATCTGTTCATTTCTGGTGCCGTGGCAGTTCAAACACAAGGGCTGTACAAATATGGGTTTGAAATAATGGCGATTCCCATCTTCATCAAGCTCTAACACCGGTTCAACTGGCTTCCCGCTATCTTTCAAATCCTGAAAAGCTGCGAGTATGGATTGTTCTTTTTCATCAGGTTTATTGGCCGGATTGCGATAGCGATCCGACACACGTTTGAGTCTTGTGTCAGGCGTCATGTAAGTTGCAGTAAGTGGGTAAGCCGCTTCCCTGCAGAAATTGATAGCTCCTTCGAAATTGCCTTCCGCAATGGCTTTGGCCAGGCTGCTGCGCAACGTATCAAAGGTGATAGCTATAATGGAATCAGACTTTTTGTTCCAGGCCTGGGTTTCCTGGAGCGATAATTTGGAGGAATCATCACCACAAGATAAAAGGTTGAGACTGCTCACCACGATGATAGAAGTCAATAGTGCTTTCATACTTTTGATTTTAATTGGTCCAATTATAACCACGAGAAGTTGCACTCCGGCTTGTCTAATGAGGGAGCCGGTTTCTCCATTTACCATATACCCAGGTGCCTGCGATGGCGCTTAACAAGGTGACTATGATAACAGTAGCTCCTGTTCCAACCTGTGCGAACAAAGGTCCGGGACAAGCCCCGGTCAGCGCCCAACCGAAACCAAAGATCAACCCACCGTAGATATTTCCCTTATTGAGTTTTTTGGATACAAATTCGATCGGCTCACCATAAATCGTTTTGATCTTGAATTTTTTGATCAGCCACACAGAGATTATCCCTACCACCACAGCCGAGCCGATTACACCATACATATGAAAACTCTGAAACCTAAACATCTCCTGGATGCGAAACCAGGAAATAACTTCAGCCTTGACCAGCAGTATGCCGAACAAAATACCAGCTACGAGATATTTTAAATTATACCATACCGGGTGTTTTAGTTCGGATTCGTTGACACAGATCGTATCCAGTGACCTTACTTCAAAATCAGTATTGGTAACTAAAAATTCGTGGTGTTTTGCTTCCTGTATATTTTCCTGTTGGTTCATATCAGAGATTTAAGATCAAGGGAAGAATAAGATTTGCCATAATAATCCCGCCTGCCATAAAGCACATGGTAGCAATGAGTGAGGGCAACTGTAGATTGGATAATCCCATGATAGAATGTCCCGATGTGCATCCACCTGCATAGCGGGTGCCAAAGCCGACCAGGAAGCCTCCAACGATCATCAGGATAAAACCCCTTGCTGTAAAAAGACTATCCCAATTAAAAAGATCCGGGGGCACCAGACCCCTATAATCAGATATGCCATATTGATTCAGTTCAGTGACGAGCGCGGGATTCACTTTCACCGGATCAGGATCCTGTAAGAACGTTGCCACTACGATTCCGCCAATCAATATGCCTGCGACAAAAAACAGGTTCCATACTTCTTTTTTCCAATCATACTGGAAAAAGGGAATTTTCGAAGGTATGCACGCCGCGCAAATATGCCGTAGCGAGGAAGAGATACCAAATGACTTGTTTCCGGCAATTAATAAAATAGGTACCATCAACCCGATCAGTGGCCCTGAGACGTACCAGGGCCAGGGCTGTCTAAAAAATTCTAGCATTCTTTTCTTTTTAAAGTAGTGTGGTTGGACAAACGTAATCTGTGATCTCAAATTTGCCGCTTTCCTTTATGGATTTGAAACCACCTTTCACATCTATGAGCTTATCATAACCACGGGCTCTTAGTATGGAATTAAATACCATCGAACGATAACCACCCGCGCAATGCACGAAATAAGTTTTGTTTTTATCGACCTGAAGCATGCTTTCATTTATAAAATCAAGCGGCGCATTTTCCGCATCGATTATATGTTCGCTGTCGTATTCGCTTTTTTTCCTGACATCAAGAATGTTCACGTCTTCTTTCTCCATGATCTCCGCCAGTTCTGCAGCGTCGATGGATTTGATATGGTCTGTTTCATTTCCTGCCTTCTTCCAGGCTTCAAATCCTCCTTTCAGATAACCGATGGTATAATCGTAACCAACACGTGCCAGTCGGGTGATCACTTCTTCTTCACGTCCATTTTCTGTCACCAGCAAAATCTCCTGCCTGATATCGGGGATCAGTGTACCTACCCAGGGAGCAAAACTCCCGTCGATACCGATATTGATTGAATTAGGGACAAAACCTTTCGCAAATTCCTGTGGATCTCTTGTATCCAGGATCAGGGCACCGGTATCATTTGCCGCAGCTTCAAATGCATCCGGACTCAGGGCCTGTTGTCCACGTTCCAATACTTTATCGATACTCTCATAACCTTTGATATTTAACATCACATTCAATGGAAAATAAGCCGGTGGTGCCACCAGTCCCGTAGTGACTTCCTTGATAAATTCATCCCTGGTCATATCTGGTCTAAGCGCATAATTTGTCTGTTTCTGGTGACCGAGGGTATCTGTGGTTTCTTTACTCATATTCTTACCACAGGCACTGCCCGCACCATGCGCCGGGTAAACGATAATATCATCGGGCAAAGTCATGATCTTATTGCGAAGTGAATCATATAAATATCCCGCCAGCTTATCCTGCGTAAGATCGCTGGCTACTTTTTGAGCCAGGTCAGGACGGCCTACATCGCCGATAAATAAAGTATCCCCGGAAAAAAGACCCACTTCTTTACCATTTTCATCTTTGAGCAGGTAGCAGGTACTTTCCATGGTATGTCCCGGTGTATGCAGGGCCACCAGGGTGATATCACCCACTTTGAACTCCTCTCCATCCTTTGCAATATGGGCTTCAAAAGCAGGCGCTGCATTGGGGCCATACACGATAGTGGCGCCGGTCTTTTTGGCCAGGTCGAGGTGGCCACTTACAAAGTCGGCGTGAAAGTGTGTTTCAAAAACATATTTGATCGTTGCATTGTTGCGGGAAGCTTTTTGAATATATGGTTCCACTTCGCGCAAGGGGTCAATCACAACGGCTTCGCCTTTGCTTTCAATATAATAAGCGCCCTGTGCGAGGCAACCAGTATAGATCTGTTCAACTTTCATAATAGTGTTTTTTGTGTTACTGCAAATTTAGGTATCCTGAACAGTGCTTATTGTGACTTAGGTCACCCTGCCGGTATATTGCCATAAGGTTGGACGCCGCAGGTTTATCGCCCGGGAAAAAACAATTCTTTGACAATAATATAGATGCCCATCACCAATACAAACCAGCCAAAACCTTTTTTTAACGAGGCGCCTGGTATCTTATCTGCCAGCCTGCTGCCGATAAAGATGCCCGAAATGGCCAGTATCGTAAATAGCAGCAGGATAGTCCAGTTGTATTCAAACTGCTTAAGGCTGAAAAGAAAGCCGAAGAGCGAATTGATCGCGACCAGGAGCAACGAGGTACCCACCGCGATTTTCATAGGCAGCCTTAGAAAAAGGACCAGCGACGGTATGATCAGGAATCCACCTCCTGCACCCAGCAGACCGGTGACAAGACCGATCCCCAAGCCGAGCAGGATGAGAGGAAGTGCTTTATTCTGGCGCTCACCTGCCATCGGAACTGTTACCCTGTTGTCATTACGGTTGACGATCATGCTGATGGAAGCCCCCAGCATCAGTACCGCAAAAAGGATCATCAGAAATATATCGGTGGTGACAGTAAAATCGCCAATGGCAAAGAGTTGATCGGGCAAGGCAGGTAAAATATAATGGCGGGTGATGAAGATGGAAAAAATGGATGGGATCCCAAACTCAGTGACGGCTTTGAAATCGACCTGTTTTTTTGAATAGGCCCTCAGTCCCCCCACGAGGCTGGTAGTGCCCACAATAAAAAGCGAACTGGTGGTGGCCAGCAATGGGTTGATATGCATTAAATAAACCAGTACAGGTACCGTCAGGATCGATCCGCCGCTACCGATCAGGCCCAATGATACACCGATCAAAATGGATGCGAGATAGCCCAGTATTTCCATGTAATTTTTTACAAGATTATGAAAAGGCTCAGTTTCCGCCTGTGACAAGTATCACATTCCTATTATAACAATTCGATCATGTTGCGTTGAAGTTGCAGGTATTTGCGCTGTTCCATCTTTTTCAATAGCCTTGAAATTACTTCCCGCGAAGAGTGAAGATCGTCTGCTATTTGCTGGTGCGACAATACTATTTTTTTACTGCCGGTTGTATCAGCATGCCGGCGTAAATAAAATTCAAGCCTTTCGTCCATATTTCGGAAAGCGATATTGTCAATGACCTGGAGCAATTCATCAAACCTCCCACGATAGGTCTGGATGACAAACTGGTACCAGCTTTTGTACTTATTGGCCAGTTCTTCCATCAGCGAAACCGGCAGCATCAACACTTCTGTGTCTTCTTCGGCTTTCGCCATTACTTCTGAAGCCTGGGCCTGGATGGCACATATCATGGAAATGGCACAAGCCTGTCCGGGTCCGAGATAATACATCAGGAATTCTCCGCCTTCCCCGTTTTCGCGATAGATCTTTATTCGGCCCTCCAGAATCAGCACCGTGGAGCGGATATACTGCCCGGTGCGGAGAATGGTTTCGCCAGCGGGAAACCTTTGAAAAACGGCTTCCTTTTCAAGGACCTCAATGAGTTCGGGTTCAAATTGGGGAAATAATTTTTTCCAGTTCATATTAATACGCAGGAATAAGTGGTGCGCCCCTGAGAGCAAATGTAGTTGAATGCAGGAAGTCTGCCTCAGGCACATCCATATCTAATCTTTTAAAACATCTTCCATTTTCATACTTCTGCTGCCTTTGATAAGAAGATGTGAATTCTCAAATTTTTGTTGTTGCCACCAGGCCCGGGCTTCATTAGAATTAGCAAATTTTAAAAACGGGTGATCCATCTTAAAAAAATCACCACCTACCAATACAACCTGTTTCCATTTGTTTTGCTGTATCAGGGAAATGATCTGCTGGTGTTCCGTTAAACTTTCAGGACCCAGCTCTGCCATGGCACCCAAAATCAAAATTTTATCTGTTGCCTGCAGCCTGGCAAAATTTTCAATCGCCAGCCGCATACTGCTGGGATTAGCGTTGTACGCATCGAGTACAATATTGTTGCTGCCTTTTACAATCAATTGCGACCTGCTATTGGATGGTTCATAGTTTTCGATCGCAGCTTTAATTTTTTCCTCTGGTACCTTAAAGGTTTTGCC
>JAEYVW010000142.1 GCA_023429365.1 Bacteroidota bacterium | reverse complement strand
ATAAACGCGGCTTTGTGATCCCTGAGGATGTAAGAAGTATATGCAATGATGTGTTACGTCACCGTATAGGACTTACCTACGAGGCTGAAGCCGAAAGTGTGCAGGTGGAAGATGTGATTGAGGAGATTTTGAAGCAGGTGAATGTGCCGTGATAATTTGAAAATGCGGAATACAAATGTGGAAATGTGAGAATGTGGAAATGTGATAATTTGAAAATTTGGGAATTTGAAAATTTGAAAATGCGGGAATACAAATGTGGAAATGTGGAGATGTGATAATTTGAAAATTTGGGAATTTGAAAATGTAGAAATGTGGAGGGAAGGAATAATTGATGATTGAAAAATTAAATGAAGTGAATTGTTAACGACGACTGAAATATTAAAGAAAGTAAGGCAGCTTGAGATCAAGAGCAAGAAGCTGGTGAGTGACCTGTTTACGGGTGACTACCATAGCGCGTTTAAGGGGAAGGGGATGTCATTTAAGGAGGTAAGGGAATACGCGCCGGGGGATGATATCCGTTTTATTGACTGGAATGTGTCCGCGAGGTTTGGACATCCTTACAGTAAGGTATTTGAGGAAGAGCGGGAATTGACGGTGATGCTGCTGGTAGATATCAGCGCCAGTTCACAGTTTGGTACTGTTTACGCTACCAAGCGGGATATCATTACCGAAATCGGTGCTGTGCTTAGCTTTTCGGTGGTGAACAACAATGATAAGATCGGGGTGATCTTTTACAGTGATAAAGTTGAAGCCTATATTCCACCAAAAAAAGGTAAACAGCATGCTTTGTATATAGTAAGAGAACTGCTGAGTAAAGAACCCAAAGGCCGGGGTACAAAGGTTAGTTCGGCTCTGCGGTTTTTTAATAATGCTACAAAGCAAAAAAGCATCGCCTTTGTTTTAAGCGACTTTATTGATACGAACTATGAGGATGCGCTGAGGATTGCGGGGAAAAAGCACGATGTGATCGGTATTAAAATCTACGACAGGATGGATATGGTCTTGCCTAAAGCTGGTATGCTGCAGGTGGAAGACGCGGAAACTGGTGAAAGAAAATGGGTAGACAGCAGCAGTAGTATTGTAAGACAAAGCTACCAGGAGGAGTTTTT
This sequence comes from Bacteroidota bacterium, assembly GCA_023429365.1. Lineage (GTDB taxonomy): Bacteria > Bacteroidota > Bacteroidia > Chitinophagales > Chitinophagaceae > Terrimonas_B. Next base: position 3,456 of record JAEYVW010000142.1, on the reverse strand, counting down.
CAAACTCACCGAATACAGTACGCAAATCTTTAAAAAGGCAGGATGCGACCTGCTTCATTTACGCACCGGGGATGACTATGTGCGGGTGCTGCAACGATTTTTTGTCAGTCGCAGGTAACAACTATAATGATCCCAACCACCATATCGGGGCAGGACCCAGGATTCTAAATGAGGAAAGAATTTTTTTATAAGGCCACTACTACATTATTTATTGTTTTTTGGTTTGTATGTGCTGCAGGCCAGGAAAAAACCACTGTGCGGGCCAGTATCGACCACACCCAGATATTGATCGGTGAGCCCATCAGACTCACCCTGGAGGCCGATATTCCCGAGCATGACCCTATCCGGTTTTTCAGTATCGATTCCATTCCTCATTTTGAATTTTTGAATGTTCAACCTATTGATACTACCAATACTGGCAGTGGCACTGTTTTGTCGCAGGTATTGCATATTACCAGTTTCGATTCGGGACAATGGGTGATCCCCTCATTCATACTACGTGAGGATATCGCGACGGATACATTCGTGGTCAATGTAGGTTTTTCACCATTTAATCCCAATCAGCCTTATCACGATGTAAAGGCAGTCATAGAAGTGAAGCCGGAAGAGGAGAAAAAGAAGGAGACCTGGTGGTATTATGTCGCCGGAGGAGTGCTGGCCTTGCTATTGTTGATCTTATTGTTGCGCAGGAAAAGGAAGCCCGAAGTACAGGTGGTGGAAGTGCCACCCGATCCATACCAGACGGCGCTGGAGGAACTGCAGAAACTGAAATCTGAGAAGAGCGACGATGCCAAGCAGTATTATTCGAGACTTGTTGATATTTTCAGGGTGTATGTAGCAGAGAAAAAAAGTGTACACTCATTGCAGGCAACTTCCGATGACCTGGTGATACAATTGAAAGCACTTGGCATGGAGAAAGCCAGCTACGATCAGTTGGTACAAGCACTCCGGCAGGCCGATTTTGTAAAATTCGCCAAGTTTGTGCCAGCACAGGAAGACGATAATCATGCATTTGAAACCATATACCGATCCATTCAACAAATAGAACAATTGCCCTGATGCTATACGACTGGTTTAGACATATGGATTTTGCGTATCCCGAAAACTTCATGTTGCTGGGTTTGATTCCGTTGATGGTCTGGTGGTATCTAAAGAAGCATGATCGGCGTCAGCCATCCGTAAAAGTGTCATCCGCCCGGGCTTTTGATGTAAAGACAGCAAAGAATTACCTGCGCCATATTCCCTTTATACTTCGATTACTGGCGGTTGCTGCCCTGGTAATAGCCCTGGCAAGACCACAAACGCGGAATGATCAACGCCAGACGATAGGGGAAGGGATCGATATTGTGTTGTGCATGGACGTGAGTGGCAGCATGGGCTCACGGGATATCTTACCCTCGCGGATGGAAGTGGCCAAGGAGGTTGCCATCGATTTCGTAATGGGCAGACCTGTTGACCGCATAGGCCTTGTGATATTTTCCGGCGAAGCTTTTTCACAGGTGCCTATCACCACAGACAGGAATACACTAATCGCACAAATCCAGTCGCTGCAAAGCCGGCGATATCTGAAGGACGGAACAGTGATCGGGGAGGGTTTGGCAACAGCGGTGGACAGGCTATCAAAAAGTAATGCCCAAAGCAAGGTGATCATACTGATCACAGATGGTAAGGAAGATGCACCGGATTCAAGGCTGATAGATCCGCTGACGGCGTTGGAAATAGCAAAATCACATGGCGTGAAGGTCTATTCCATCGGTATGGGTGTTGTGCCTTCCACCGTGGATGAACAAACCGGAAGTTCCGGTACGAGGTCGCCGGCTGTCGATTTTATTGATGAACAATTGCTGCGAAGGATTGCCGACGAGACTGGCGGAAAATATTTCCGCGCGAAAGACAAGGAAGGTCTCCGGAATATCTACAACCAGATCGACCAGTTGGAAAAATCTAAAGTAGAATACACTTCTTATAAACGATACGAGGAACTATTTCTTCCTTTGGCGCTTGCCGCGCTTGGATTTTTGTTTTTGGAGATTTTACTCCGGCTGACAATACTTCGGCGGTTTCCATAATGAGTTTACGCTGTGCTTTTTTCGGTCACGGAGGCCACGGAGTTTTGCACGAAGGGCACAAAGGAGTTCATTAATCGTCGTGTTCTTCGTGTCCTTTTTTGGTCTCGAAGTTCACTGAGTTCAAGGCAAAGGGCAGGAGATATCCATCGCCAACATTCGTGTTATTCGTGGCTAAACATTCCCGAAATTCGCAGTGTATGAAGGCATTGGTTTATAAATCTACTGGCAGTTGGTATACGGTGAAAGATGAAGCCGGTAACTGGCATAATGCCCGAATAAAGGGTGTATTTAAGATAGATAGCATCACAAGCACCAACCCTGTAGCTGTGGGCGATGAGGTGGATATTGAAGTGGAAGATGAAGCGGAGAACACCGCGATGATCACCACCATTCACCCGCGGCGCAATTATATCAATCGTCAGTCACCCCGATTCAAACACCAGCATCATATCGTGGCCTCCAACCTGGACCAGTCGCTTCTGGTAGCCACAATAAAAGAACCACGTACCTCACAGGGTTTTATCGACCGGTTTTTGGTGGCTTCGGAAATGTTTCATGTAAAAGCCCTGATCGTATTCAATAAGTCGGATCTTTTTAAAAAAAAGGACCAGGAAAAGTATGCGGCGATGAAACAAATGTACCAGGATGTGGGCTATGGTGTTTTCCTGACCAGCACGATTGATGAAACGGGTATTGAAGAGCTGAAACAGGAACTAAAAGGAAAGACTACACTGGTCAGCGGGCATAGCGGTGTAGGTAAATCTTCCCTGTTGAATATGATATTTCCAAATATGAACCTGAAGACGGGTGAGATCAGCGGCTGGAGTGGGAAAGGTCAACACACCACCACCTTTGCAGAGATGTTTGATCTTCCCTTTGGTGGCCGTATCATCGATACACCAGGTATGCGCGAGTTTGGCCTGGTTGATATTTCAAAGCCGGAAGTGTCACACTATTTCCCGGAAATGAGAGAACGGCTCAATGATTGCCAGTTTAACAATTGTATGCATGTCAATGAACCCGGTTGCGCAATAAAACAGGCTGTCGCGGACGGTGAGATCCATGAGGACCGTTATGTGAGCTATGTAAATATTATGGAATCTATTGAAGAGAAGAGTTATTGAGCGGAGATTGACGAGCTGGCAAGCCACGGGAAACTGGTCGATTAGGTCCGGAAATTAGGCGGGGACAGGCCTTTCAGGTATCAGATTGAGAAAAAAATATCACCTAAGGTTTTGGGATGGTGTGACTTGTGTTCAAGCCATCCGCCAGTCAGTAATTCTACTATAGTAAAAGCAATTTCTAATTTTTACTTTCGTTATACCAATATAAATTAAGAATGAGATACCTTTTGACGATCATAACGATGCTTTGCCTGGTAATTGCG
>JAEYVW010000390.1 GCA_023429365.1 Bacteroidota bacterium | reverse complement strand
CTTGACCCTGTTAAACCATCGCAATTACATGAGTTCGGCATGTATTTAGATAAACAATGGTACATTCTCACTGCCAGGAAAGATACTTATACCACCGACCCGATAGGCGTGCTGGATGTAACTATCCTGTCGAATAATATACTCGATAAATTGCTCGACATAAAAGATCAACGCACTGATAAACGGATCGATTTCGTGGGTGGGATCAGGGGCCTGAAGGAATTGGAAAAAAGAGTGGACAGTGGTGAAATGAAAGTCGCCTTTAGCCTGTATCCGGTAACCATACAACAATTGTTTGATATTGCCGACAGCGGAAACGTGATGCCACCAAAGAGTACCTGGTTTGAGCCGAAGTTGAGAGACGGGCTGCTAACACATGATTTAAGCGGCAACAAATAACCAGGTCTGGCAGGTGGAGAATCGCGCCTGACGATAATATACTCTAAAATGTTAATCCTTTGCTCCTGGCAGTTTCGGGGCGGATATTTACTTTATTTTGCAACTATGAAGAAGCTATTCTCAATTTGTTTTCTTATCCTGGCATCCCTGTCGTCAATGGCACAGGACGATAATAAAACCCTGCATGAAACAGCTAAAGGATTTATGCGTTCCGGTGATTTTGACAACGCGGTGATAGTGCTAACCCGCGCTTTACAGCAGGACAAAAATAACCTGGAACTGCAAAAGGACCTGGTGATGAGTTATTACCTGAAACGCGATTATGTAAAGGCGCTGGATGGTGTCAAGAAACTGGTTGATCGTGAAGATGCCGATGTGATCTGCTTCCAGCTTGCCGGTAACGTGTACAAAGCCCTGGAAGAAGCAAAGGAATGCGAGAAAGTGTATAAAAAGGGTTTGAAAAAATTTCCCAAAAGCGGGCCCCTACATAGCGAGTACGGTGAACTACTCTGGTCGATCAAAGACTATTCAGCTATAAAACTTTGGGAAAAAGGAATCCAGCTTGATCCTTCCTATAGCGGCAATTACTATAACGCAGCGCTTCATTATTTTCATACAAAAGACAAAGTATGGAGCCTGATCTATGGAGAGATCTTCGTCAATATGGAAAGTCTCTCACAACGCGGTATCGCTATGAAGCAACAATTACTTCGCGCCTACAAGGAAAAACTATTTGCCGAAGCTGACCTGATGAAGGGTGAAGAAAAAAACAAAAGCGAATTTGCCAAAGCATTTTTGGAGACGATGGGCAAGCAGTCATCTGTTGCTAATAAAGGCATCAACACGCAAACACTGACCATGATCCGGACACGTTTTATTTTGGACTGGTATCAGACACATGCTGCAAAATTCCCCCTTCGGCTTTTCGAATACCAGCAACAACTGATAAAGGCCGGGATGTTTGATGCCTATAATCAATGGTTGTTTGGCACGGTTGAGAACCTGGCGGCCTTCGATGCCTGGTCAAAATCACATACTGAACAATACGAAGCCTTCACCAAATTCCAGCAAAACAGGATATTCAAAATGCCCGCCGGGCAGTACTACCAGGCCAACTAGTGGAAATTTAGCTTGTAAATCAGTATTGATAAATAGTCCATCTCCAGAACTTAATTGGGGAAGATTACGCATATGTCATATCCTTGCTAAATTGCCGGTCTAAGGCCGGTAATATTTTTATGTTTTCTGAGCTAATTTGTATATTTTAATCACTCCAACTCAGAAACACCTAATGATTGCAATATGAACGAACCCAAAAGATTATTTGATTGCATTGCCTGGCACCTGGAGCGGGAGCCACTCGACGTAATGCTGGCAGGAAAAGAGGCAGGGCAATGGAAAACATACAGCACCAGGGAGGTTAGCGATATCGTAACGGACCTGGCTGCGGGTCTGCTAAGCTTAGGTATTGGACCAAACGATATGTCAGTAGAAGGTCGTGATAAGGTCGCGATACTTTGTAAAAATCGTCCCGAATGGCTGATGATTGACCTGGCGGTGCAGCAAACCGGCGCTATCCTGGTTCCCATCTATCCCACGATCAATGTTCATGAGCTTGAGTTTATCCTGAAAGATTCGCAGGTGAAGCTCGCTTTTGTGAATGACGAAGAACTTTATTTGAAAATTCTGAGTGTAAAAGAGCGGGTGCCCAGCCTCCGGGAAATTTATACCATTGAACACGTGCCTAATGCACACCACTGGAAAGTGGTGACGGGAATGGCAACGCCTGAATTACGAAACAGGATACAACCTATAGCAGATCGCATCAGGTATGAGGATCTAGCAACGATCCTCTATACATCCGGTACCACCGGTACTCCAAAAGGGGTGATGCTTAGTCATCGGAATATCCTTTCGAACGTGCTGGCCTGCCTGCCCTGTTTTCCTCCCGGGGAGAATATGAAGACACTGAGCTTTCTTCCACTCAACCATATTTTCGAAAGAATGGTGAGTTACCTGTATCTTTTTAAAGGCACTTCCATTTACTATGCGGAAAGCCTGGAAACGATCGGCGACAACCTGAAAGAGGTGAAGCCTGATATGTTTACAACGGTGCCGCGACTACTGGAGAAAGTTTACGATAAGATCATGCAAAAAGGCTCTGAACTTACAGGGATTAAAAAGAAACTGTTCTTTTGGGCGCATGGCCTGGCTGAAAAATTTGAGATCAATACGAAACAAGGATTTTGGTATGATGCCCAACTCAAACTCGCCAACAAACTCATATTTAGTAAATGGAGGGAAGCTTTAGGAAATAATATCCGGTGCATTGTCTCGGGCGGTGCCGCCTGCCAGGTAAGATTGATCCGGATCTTTACAGCTGCGGGCATACCTATTATGGAAGGATACGGTTTAACGGAGACTTCACCTGTGATCGCCGTCAATCGTTTTGATGAAAAAGACAGGATGTTTGGCACGGTTGGACCTGTAATAGATGGAGTGGAAGTTAAGATTGCGGAAGATGGCGAAATCCTGACCCGCGGACCTCATGTGATGATGGGCTATTATAAGCGGCAGGACCTCACAGATGAAGTGATCATAGATAGCTGGTTTCATACCGGTGATATCGGCGTAATGGTCGACAATCGCTTCCTGAAAATCACTGACCGGAAGAAAGAATTATTTAAAACAAGCGGTGGTAAATATGTAGCGCCGCTTAGCATTGAGAATAAACTTAAGGAGTCTCCTTACATTGAACAGGTAATGATCGTTGGCCCCGAGCGAAAATTTGTAGGGGCGTTGATCATTCCTTCTTTCCCCACCCTTCGTGACTGGGCCCGGCAGCAAGGTATTGCAGCAGAAAGTACCAACGAGCAATTGGTTAACCATGAAAAAGTAAAAACGCTGTTTAAAGAGATCATCGAAGCATTCAATAAATATTTCAACCACGTTGAGCAGATCAAAAAGTTTGAATTACTGCCCAACGAATGGAGTATCGACACCGGCGAAATGACTCCCAAGCTCTCGATGAAAAGAAAGGTGATCACTGAAAAGTACAGGGACGCGATTGAGCGGATATATTCGTGAGATATCGCATTTCCGGAAGAATATAGGTTTTTTAATACCAGTCGCTGGAAAGATCCAGCATATCGGGATTGCTTTTTCTTATTAGATCGACCTTCCATTTTCGAAGCCATTTTTTAATTGCTTTTCCCTGGCGATGGCATTTCTAATGTCACTGTAATCCTCGTAATACATTAAATAATGACATTTGTATTTGCTGGTGAACTTGCTTTCATTGTTTTTATGTTGCTGCACTCTTAATCGAAGATTATTAGTTACTCCTGTATAAAAT
>JAEYVW010000369.1 GCA_023429365.1 Bacteroidota bacterium | reverse complement strand
AATATCTCAAGCCCAGTGAGGAACCCCTTAGAACAGAACATATCAGTTTCAAATCTATCGCACCAAACGGATCCGCTACCGTCCGTGTAGCTGATACCAACCGGGGTATAAAGGTTAGCTACCGCATTATCAATATTAAAGCCAGTGATGAGGTGGCTTTGTCTTCAGGACAGTAGATTTTTCAAGAAATTTGTAATTGGTAATCATTGCTGTCCGGGGAATTCCGGCTTCAAAAACCTACTATTTATATTTTGATCACTTTGGTTCAAGGCCCCATTGAACAACAATAGGGACATAGGGACAGAGAAAACATAGTAATTCATTATAGTAACCCACTATGTTAACTATGTTCCTATTGTTCCTATGTGTTCCCAAAAAAAACCTGCTATGGAAAGCAGGTTATGAAACAAAATGGCTATACACCTCGTTGTACCCGTAGCGTCTCATCACCATTGGGAGATTCCCGGAAATAAGGCAAAGTCTTTATAAGAAGAAAATCCATTAAAATCGTGCTAGCCCTGGCTTCTATAACACTTTTAAATGTTATTCCGGACAGCAATGATTGGTAATTTGGAATTAGGGCCGATTAGCAAAAAAGTATTGGGACTGGTTTCTCAATATCAAAATAAAATTGGGAATCGAGGGAAACTCCCACCCAATTCCCAATTCCTAACCCGATGGCTATCGGGTCCTAATTCGCTTAGATTTTACTTTCCAAGTGTAATAAACAACCCCACCTGTATCACACTATTCTTGAAGTCAGGGTCAATATTTTCGGAAGGATCAAAATCACCCACTTTGGACAGTCCGACCAGGTAACGGGCGCCTAAACCGAGACCACCCTTGGTTTGAAACCCCAGACCGGCAGCAGCGGAAAGATCAAGACCTTTGGCAAATTCGTCGATGGATTCATCCGTAACGTTCTCGCTTATTTTAAAGCCTACCTGTGGGCCCACCTCGAAAAAAAAGCCACTGCCTGATCCAAACTTCAACATCACAGGCACGGTCACATAAGTCACTTTCCAATCGTAACTGCGGCTGGCGCTATCGATCCGCGCCCCTTGTGTAGATATCAGCAACTCGGGTTGTAGAGATAATCCCCCAAAAGCAAAATTTAAAAAGCCGCCTCCATGAAACCCAACGATCGCTTTTTTCTTCACAGCATCAAAATTGCCGCCTGTAAAATTGGTAATATTGGCGCCTGCTTTAATCCCTGCAGAGAAGTCCTGCGCTATCCCGGCAGATGCGATCAGCAATGTAATCAGTAGAAACGGAATTGATTTTTTCATAATAAAGCCGATTTAAAGTTTAAAATGATTCTGACTATACTAGCATGAGTCAAATAAAATGCCAATAGGTTATACTGATCTATATATTTGCGGGATGAAGCAAATACTATTATTTGGTGCAGGCAAATCAGCGACTGTCCTGATTGACTACTTGTTGGCAAACGCGGAGAAAGAAAACTGGAGGCTGACACTCGCCGATGCCAACCTTCAAACGGCGATGGACAAGATAAAAAATTCTCCCTTCGGCCAGCCTGTTGCGTTTGACGTGACGGACGAGGAAGCTCGTGGGAAGCTTATCAGCGAAGCGGATATTGTTATCTCCATGATGCCCGCTGCGCTGCATGGGGAGATAGCGAAAGACTGTGTCGAATATGGTAAACACCTTCTTACTGCTTCATACATTGATGACAATATCCGTAGTCTCGCAACTGCTATCGCAGAAAAAGGATTGTTGTTTATTTGCGAGATGGGTCTTGATCCCGGTATCGATCATATGAGTGCCATGAAACTGATCGATGAGATCCATGAAAAGGCAGGAAGTATAAAAACTTTTAAATCACACTGCGGTGGTTTAGTTGCTCCCGAAAGTGATGATAATCCCTGGCATTACAAGATCAGCTGGAACCCCAGGAATGTAGTACTGGCAGGTAAGGCCGGCGCGGTGTTTAGAAAAGACGGGAAGACTTTTAACATTCCTTATGAAGAAGTTTTTGAGAACAACGAACTGGTCAATATTCCTGGTCTGGATCCCCTTGCCTACTATCCCAATCGGGATTCGTTGTCATATATCCCGGTTTATGGCCTTGAAGAGTCTTCAACTTTTATCCGTACAACCCTGCGGTATCCTTCTTTTTGTAAAGCATGGTATTGTGTCATCAAAGCCAATTTAACAGATGAAAACAAATCCTCGGGTGTGATCGCCGACAAGCATATCACCTATAATGAATGGACCCGGAAAAGTGTCGAATCTTTTACCGGTTATAAAAGTGTTGAAGGATTTGTTTCCAATTATGCAGGTGATGATGCAAAGCAGGTACTGGAACTGTTTGCCTACCTCGGTCTGTTGAGCGAAGAGCCAATCCCCCTTACCGCTACCTGCTCAGCGGATGTATTACAATTTGCCCTGGAAAACAGGCTCAATCTGCTGTCTCATGACCAGGATATGATCGTTATGTTGCATGAACTGGAGTATGAACTGAACGGGAGTATGCATCAAACCCGCAGTTCGCTGATCGTAAAAGGTGAAAATAATTTGCATACAGCGATGGCGAAGACCGTAGGTCTGCCGCTTGGTATTGCGGCTAAATTCATTTTAAAAGGCCGGATCAATTGCCCCGGACTGCACATTCCAACGATAAAGGAAATTTATGAACCGGTATTGGCCGAACTTGAGCTGCATGGTGTAGAATTTGTAGAAGAAAAAAGTCACTAGACAGCGGTCCGCAATAATTCTTGTAATTCTACCAACCCTTCCGTCGCTGGTTTTTCAATGCAGATGGTGTTTTGAAAATGACTGGTGAACGGTAGTTTTTTATCGATAACATACTTAGGCGTAAAAGGTGAAACATAATTCACCAGTCCGGCCGCAGGATATACAACCAGTGAAGTGCCCACTACTACAAATATATCAGCCGATGATACCAGGGGTATGGCCGCTTCTATCATTGGAACTGGTTCTTCAAACCAGACGATGTTTGGACGCAGCGGGTGACCATCAGCTGCTTTTTCACCCAGTTTCATATCACCGCGGATCTCGTAAATAAGGTTGTGATCTTTTTCGCTCCGCATCTGGAAAATTTCGCCATGGAGATGCATGACCCGTGTAGAGCCTGCTCGCTCGTGCAGGTCGTCGATGTTCTGCGTGATGATGGTAACGTCGAAATCCTTTTCCAGTTGTGCCAGCCCGATATGAGCAGCATTAGGTTTTGCCTGCGCCACATCCCGGCGCCTCATATTGTAAAAATCGAGTACGAGCTGTGGATTCTTTTTCCATGCCCGCGGCGTAGCCACTTCTGTTACATCATATCCTTCCCAAAGCCCGTCGCTATCACGAAATGTGCGCAAGCCACTTTCCGCACTGATCCCAGCACCGGTTAATACGACTAATTTCTTTTTAGTTGACTCCACAACACTTTTAGTCACAAATTACAGGAAAAATTAGCCACGAATTGCACGAATAACACGAATAGCGGCTACTAATTGCACAGATTTACATAGGCAAATTTTAGAACAATAATTACCAGAGCTTCCGACAATAGGAGACCTATCCATATGATCCGTTGCAATCATTCGTGTGATTCGTGCAATTCGTGGCCAATTATTTCTCACCAGCCATCTCCATAATGATCTTCCACTCCGCATCGGTAACGGGTTGTACGGAGAGGCGGCCCAGACGTACGAGGGCCATATTGGCAAGTCGCCTGTCGGCTTTTACCTGTGCAAGGGTAACTGGGTTCTTTAATTTTTTATGTGCTTTAAGGTCAACGGCCACCCAGGCATCATTGTCAGTGCTGGGGTCCTGGTAGGCTTCTTTTGCCACTTTTGCGATGCCAACGATGGCCGTGCCTTCATTGCTATGGTAAAACAACACCTCATCTCCTTTCTTCATTCCACGCAGATGAAGACGGGCCGCGTAGTTGCGCACGCCATCCCAAACAGTTTGCTTGTCCTTTACCAATTGATCGTAACTATAAACAGAAGGTTCAGATTTTGCCAGCCAGTAAGCCATACTTTTAGAATTTGGGATTTCAAAAATAAGCGTTCTTTAGCGACTGGCGAAGACTAGAGGTATACTCCATTACCAACCCGTGGCCAATACATCTGCGAGGTGCATGGTTTTTAAGTTGTAATCCTTGTGTGTAATATATCCCTGCAGGTGCATCAGGCAGGAAAGATCGGTGGAGATGAGATATTTCGCTCCCGTCGAGAGGGCGTTCTCTACTTTCTGTTCGCCCATTCCTATGGAGATAGCTTCAAACTTAACCGCGAACGTGCCACCAAAACCGCAGCAGGTTTCTACATCATTCATTTCAACTATTTCCAGTCCCTTTACATGCGATAACAGTTGGCGCGGTTCTGTTTTAATTTTGCATTCGCGCAAACCGGCACAACTATCATGGTAGGTGGCTTTGCCCTGAAGTTCGGCGCCAAATTTTTCGATCTGGAGCACTTTCACCAGGAACTCGGAGAATTCAAAGATGCGTTTACTGATATCCGCCACTTCATGATGCAGGGATGAATTTTCGAAAAGTTTGTTGTAATAATTACGTACAAAACCTACACAGCTGGCGCTTGGTGCCACGATATAATCGCTTCCGCTAAAATCCTTTAAAAACTTCGTGCATACGGCTTTCGACTCATCCCAAAACCCCGCATTAAAAGCAGGCTGGCCACAGCAGGTTTGGTTATCGTTGTAGTTGACAGTACAACCGGCTTTTTCCAGCACCTTGATCATATTGAAGGCTGTATCGGGGAATAGCTGATCTACAAAGCAGGGAATAAAAATCTGAACATTCATGTTCGGGTTGCTTGGACTTGAGTTGCTTATTTTTTAAATGATCGTTGAAGGGATATCATCTTTAGCGCTGTGACTCCAGCTTCTTTACCTTTATGGCCGTGTTTACCGCCAATCCGCTCACGGGCCTGCTCTTCGTTGTCTACCGTTAGTACGCCAAAAATAACGGGTACAGGCAAACTGAGATTCAGCTGCAACACACCATCTGTTACAGCCTTGCATACATAATCAAAATGCGGCGTATCACCACGCACTACGCAGCCCAGCGCGATAAACGCATCCGGTTTTTGCGCGGGTTCGGCTGCCTCCCAAAAACTCCGGATTGCAAAAGGTATCTCCACGGCACCCGGAACGGTGATGGTGATGATCTTTTTTACCTCATGTTTTTCCAGGCTGTCAATGGCGCCATTCTCCAGTTCGCCAACAATTGCGGCATTCCATTCAGTTTTCACCAAAATGATACAGGCATCCTGAATATTCAGAATGCCTGCATCGACCTGTAGTACTTTGCTGTTTGCAATATCAGCCATAATATTAATTCACATTGTAAACACCCAGTTGCGCCAAATAGTTATCGGCTTCAAAGCCCTGCTGTGTTCTTGGGAATTTTTCCTTCAGTTCTTTATACAAAGCGATCGCTTCTTTCTGATCTTTCATGACACGGTCGGCGAGGTATGCTGCCAGGAACAGTGCTTCTGCCGAGCTGGCCTGATCTTCCTCAAAATGGCGACCGGCTTTTTTATAGTAGTTCAGTGCATCCGCGTTTTTACCGAGGTCAGCAGAAGCATCACCCAGGAGTTTGTAAGCTCTTTGCTGGATCTGTTTCGCATCACTGCTGAAATCTTTCAGGTATTTTATCGCATTTGTATTGTCATCAAGTTTGATATAGCAGCTGCCGGCATAAAAATGAGCCAGGTTAGCCGCATCCGTACCGCCATAACGGCTGATGATCCGAAGGAAACCTGGATTTTGTCCATCCCCGTTCAATGCCAGGTTCACAGAGTCTTTGCGGTAATATTCCTCTGCCTTAAACATGGCATCGGCTGCTTTTTCTTCCTTGGGTTTTTGAATCAGATTTTTATAAACAAAAAACCCGCCTACCAGCAGGATAAGCGCGGTACCAACGCCCAGGATGATCTTGCTATACCGGCTCCAAAAGTCTTTTGCTTTCACTACCACGTCCTCAGCCGGCTGAGTTACCGTCACATTTTTCTTTTCTGACATAATTGTTGATGTGCTTGTTTTAGTTTTTTTGTTAGTGCTGCGTTTCTAGTGTGTGATCTTGCAGCTTTAGTCAATTATAAAAGGATAGTTCTGGTCAACATAAACATCCTTCAATACTTCATCATCGTCGGGCCATGGACTTTCTTCTGCAAATTTTACAGAATGGGCTACGGTGTCGTCAATTCTCTTATCAATAATGGCCAGTTCTTCTTCGGTAGCCATATTATTGTCGAGGATAGTTTTACGTACCACCAGGATGGGGTCTTTGGACTTGTACTCATCCACTTCCTCCTTGGTGCGGTACTTCTGCGGGTCACTGATCGAGTGACCTTTGTAGCGATAGGTTTTTATTTCAAGTAATGTGGGTCCGCCTTTTTCCCTGGCTCTCTTCACCGCGCGGGCCACTCCTTCGTGCACTGTTTCAGGTTTCATGCCATCGATCACATCGGCGGGCATTTCATAACCATCGGCCAGTTTGTAGATATCCACTACGTTTGAAGTACGTTCTACCGAAGTACCCATGGCGTAGTTGTTGTTTTCGCAAATAAAAATAACCGGTAGTTTCCATAACATGGCCAGGTTAAAAGTCTCATGCAGTATTCCCTGCCTTGCCGCGCCATCTCCGAAAAAGCAAAGTACCACATTATCAGTTCCGCGGTAGTTTTCTGCAAATGCGAGTCCGGCACCGGTACCGATCTGTGCTCCTACGATGCCATGGCCGCCATAAAAGTTTTCCTTTTTCCCAAAGAAGTGCATACTGCCGCCTTTGCCTTTGGCACAACCGGTAGCCTTGCCGTATAATTCTGCCATACAACTGTCCACAGTAACGCCTTTGGCAATGGCCAGCCCATGGTCACGATACGCGGTGATGAACAGGTCCTCGGGTTTGGTGGCGGTCATACAACCCGCGGCAATCGCTTCCTGCCCGATATAAGCATGGAAAAAGCCACGGATCTTGCCTTCCATTTTATACTTCTCCTCCGCCATCAATTCAAACTGCCGGATCAGCTGCATCAACTCGTACCAATACAGGTAAGTTTCTTTGGAAAATTTGGTAGCCAATGGGTAAAAAATTT
>JAEYVW010000338.1 GCA_023429365.1 Bacteroidota bacterium | reverse complement strand
TGTTGTTCTTTGTCTACGTTGAAACCGATGGTATTGGTCTGCACCCGGCGGGCGATGATCTTATCGATACCACCAAATGCCCCACCACATATAAACAGAATATTTTGCGTATTGATCTTGATAAGCTTTTGTTCGGGATGCTTCCTACCACCCTGTGGTGGTACCAGTACATCGGTACCTTCCAACAGTTTTAGCATGCCCTGTTGCACACCTTCGCCGCTTACATCACGGGTAATGGAAGGGTTATCACCTTTCCGGGCTATCTTATCAATTTCATCGATATAAACGATACCACGTTCAGCAGCTGCCACATCGTAATTGCATACCTGCAGCAGGCGGGTAAGAATGCTTTCCACGTCTTCACCCACATAACCAGCTTCGGTAAATACTGTTGCATCCACAATAGCGAAGGGAACGTTGAGCATGCGGGCGATACTTTTGGCAAGCAAGGTCTTGCCGGTCCCGGTTTCGCCAACCATAATGATATTACTTTTTTCAATCTCAACATCATTATTGCCAACCGAATTGTCCGCGCCTTTTTGTTGCAGGCGTTTATAGTGGTTGTAGACGGCTACCGCCAGTACTTTCTTGGCCTCGTCCTGGCCAATTACGTATTCGTCGAGGAATTTTTTAATTTCAAGAGGCTTCTTGATGGTCAGCTTAAACGATGCAGCTGAACTCTTGTCGTCCTTTACCATCAATTCCTGTTCTATAATCTCACGTGCGTGTTCAACACAGTTCTCACAGATATGCCCCTCCTGCCCGGCAATCAGGATTTTTACTTCATCCCTGCTACGGCCACAAAAAGAACAGTGTAAAATGTTTTTAGCCATTTTTATTGGATCCGGGCATCAGCCCATTTATGCTTAACCAGCGGGTACAAAAATAGAAAACCGTCCCGAAAAAGACGATTTTCTAACCAAATGAAATATAATTAATTGATAAATAGCGTATTACAACTTGTTGATAAGTTTGTCAACGATACCATATTGGATTGCCTCCTCGGCATTCATCCAATAGTCACGATCGAAATCAGTAAGTATCTGTTCGATGGATTTACCGGTATTTTCAGCCAGGATGCGTGCGCCCATTTCTTTAACGCGTTTGGTCTGTCGGGCCTGGATCTCAAGATCCGTGCTTACTCCCCTGATAAAACCACCCAGGGAAGGCTGGTGAATCATTACTTCACCGCTTGGAAAAATAAAGCGTTTTCCTTTCTTACCCCCACTGAGCAGGATGCTGCCCATGGAAGCTGCCAGTCCCATGCATATAGTGCTGACCGGGCTTTTCAGCAACTGCATAGTATCATAAATGACCATGCCGCTGGTGACGACACCACCCGGGCTATTGATAAAGAATTTTATTTCTTCCCCGGTTTTGTCATTGTCGAGCAACAGCATTTTACTGACCACATCCTTCGCGCTCTTATCATCTACCACACCCCAGAGGTAAATACTCCTGCTTTCAAAAAAATACTTTTCCAGTTTTTTGTGGAACATCATCAAATCCGATTTTGGCCTTTCTTCCTGCTCCTCTTCATCGGGTTCGCCTTCTGCTTTCCAGTCGGCGTATAAAAAATGATTACGGTTCATATGCTTTTTTTAATGGTCTTAAATATTATGTTTTCGCGGTTCTGCCACAGGTTTTAATCTTTCTTTTCCTTGCGGTGGTTGACCAGCAACACTTCGTCGATCAGTCCATATTCTTTGGCTTCCTCGGAGGTCATCCATTTATCGCGATCAAAATCTTTCTCGATCTGCTCTACCGGCTTGCCGGTGTGAGCATTTACCACGTCATACAACTCTTTCTTCAATTTCCTGATCTCGTTGACGGTGATCTCGATATCACTGGCCTGGCCACCGATGGCGCCGCTGGGCTGGTGCATCATGATCCGGGAATGTTTGAGCGCCGCTCTTTTGCCTTTTGTGCCTGCACCCAACAACACGCATGACATTGAAGCTGCCATACCGATACAGATTGTTGCCACATCGGGGCTCACATATTGCATGGTGTCGTACACACCGAGACCGGCATACACACTACCGCCCGGGCTGTTGATGTACATATTGATATCCCTGCCCCTGTCGGCCGAGTCGAGAAACAGCAACTGCGCTGTAATGATATTCGCGATCTCATCATTAACGGGGTAGCCCAGGAAAATGATACGGTCCATCATCAAACGGCTGTAAACATCCATGACAGCAACATTCATAGGGCGCTCTTCAATAATGTTTGGCGTCATGGCAGTGACAAGATGTGAGGCATAGCTATGCAATGTATTGCTGGAAATATTGCGGTGTTTGACCGCGTATTTTTCAAATTCAGAATTAAAACTCATATATCGTTATGATTTGTAATGATTAATAGATCCGACCCTGCTCTCGCTAAGATAGTCAGATTATAATATATCCGTTCAAATGAAGACCACGTTACACGGGCTTCATTATGAAAACATCTCTCTTATCTTGTCAAAAAACCCTTTCTCACTCTTGTCTGGCTGTGGTTGGAAATTGGGAGACTGATTCATTTTCTCCAGCGCGGCTTTTTCCTCTGCCGAAACAGATTGCGGAGTCCACACATTTACCTGTATCAGTTGATCACCTTTTTCATAAGAGTTGACGGCTGGGAATCCTTTCCCTTTCAACCGGAATACTTTCCCGCTTTGAGTACCTGCCGGTATTTTTATTTTCGCCCGGCCATCGATGGTTGGCACTTCCACCTGTACACCTGATACCGCATCGGGAAAAGAAATATGCAGATCGTACGCCACATTCAAACCGTCGCGCTGAAGATCCTTATGTGGCTCTTCTTCTATCAGTACGATCAGGTCGCCGGTAGAGCCTCCTCTTTCGCCTGCATTGCCTTTACCGGTTACATTTAATTGCATGCCTTCCTGTACTCCGGCAGGTATATCGATAGAAACTGTTTCTTCTCCAAACACCCGACCTTCACCTTTACAGGTTCCGCATTTCGCAGTGATGGTGGTACCTTCACCGTTGCAGGAGGGGCAGGTAGTAACGGTTTGCATCTGCCCAAGAAATGTATTCTGCACTTTTCTCACCTGGCCACTTCCACCACAGGTCTTACAGGTTTGTACACTGCCTTTGTCCTTGGCTCCCGAGCCTGAACAAGTACCGCAATGCACGTATTTTTTTACCTTGATATTTTTCCTGACACCTTTTGCGATCTCTTCAAATGTAAGCTTGAGTTTAACACGCAAATTGCTACCTCTTACTCCCTGGCCACGCTGACTACGACGCTGGCCGCCAAAAAAACTACCGAAAACATCATCGCCAAAAATATCACCAAACTGGCTGAAGATATCGTCCATGTTCATACCTCCTCCGCCAAAACCACCCGGACCACGGCCATTGCCGCTTACACCAGCATGACCATAGCGATCATACTGTGCCTTCTTATCAGTATCACTCAATATTTCATAGGCTTCGGCGGCTTCCTTAAATTTCTCCTCGGCAGCTTTATCACCAGGGTTTCTGTCGGGGTGATACTGCATCGCCACTTTGCGATACGCTTTCTTTATCTCATCCGCACCGGCGCCCTTAGAAATACCTAAAACTTCGTAGTAATCTCTTTTTGACATAAATATTAATGAACATTTTGCCACAGGTTAGAACACATATATCCTCAGGCCGCCTGTAGCATCGGTTGAGCCAATACGTTACTTACCCACCACTACCTTCGCATGCCGGATGATCTTATCATTGAGGTAATAACCTTTAGTTAGCTCATCTATCACTTTTCCCTGCAGTTCGGGTTTTGGTGCAGGAATTTCCGTGATAGCTTCGTGAAGATCGGCGTTGAAATCCGTACCGATGGATTCCATCGGTTTCAATCCTTTTTGCTGGAGCACATGTTTCAATTTATTTAGGATCAGGATGGCGCCTTTTTTCACATTATCAATATCTTCATCTGTTTCGAAAAGTTTCTCAGCACGTTCAAAATCATCAAGCACCTCAAGCAGGTCGTAAATCACGTCCCTGCCGGCGGTCTGAATGAGTTCGATCTTCTCCCTGGCATTTCTTCTCTTGAAATTGTCAAATTCGGCAGCCAGGCGAAGGTATTTATCGCGGGCTTCCTTAAGCTCTTCGGTCGCTTTTTCAAAGGCCGATTCTTCTTCCACGGGCTCATTCAGGTGGGTAGATCCGCTTAATGATTCATCTGAATTGATATCCAAACTGTTATCAGTTTTTTCGGGCTTTTTCTCTTTCAATTCTTTTTCTGTCATTTCTGTACAAATTGATTGCAAAAGTAAGGTTGTCAATAATACTGCCAAGGCATTCCTTCGGGACAAAATGGCTTAATAAGGCCTGTTTCCCCAAAAGAAGGTGACAGTATACACAGGATTTGCCTTTTTTGGATTGAAACCAATGGTAAAGTACCAGTTAAAGATCTCCTGCCGTCAGGTTTCAGCACCGCTGAAGGTCAATGCCGTTTAAAACTAATTCCCGGTTTCATTTACCTTGCAACATTTATATGATGGCAAAAGTTTACCTGAAGAAGAGAATCGCGCAGCGTATTGCAAATGGACACCCCTGGATATTTAATAATGAAGTGGAAAGAGTAGAGGGTGAAATCGCTGGCGGAGAAACCGTGGAAGTCATGACCCATGAAAGCAAATTTGTGGGCAAAGGATATATCAACCCAAAGTCACAGATACTAGTTCGCCTGCTGACCCGGCAAAAAGCAGATGAAATCAATGAACGATTTTTCCTCGACCGGCTGACGGATTGCTGGAACTACCGAAAAAAAATTGGTTATACCGAAAACTGTCGTCTTGTATTTGGTGAAGCGGACGGCCTGCCGCAACTAATCATTGATAAATTCAACGATTACTTCGTTATTCAAACCCTCGCACTGGGTATAGATACCTGGAAGCCCGCGATCGTTAAAGCGTTGGAGCAAATTTTTAATCCAAAGGGAATTTATGAACGCAACGATGTGCCTGTTCGTGAACTGGAAGGGCTGCCCCAGCAAAAGGGTTTTCTCTCGGCTCCTTTCGACACCAATATTGTTATCAACGAAAATGGCCTGAAGTTTCATGTTGACATCGCCAACGGTCAGAAAACAGGATATTTTCTTGATCAACGCGACAATCGAAGGGCTATTCAGCATATAGTGAAAGATGCTGAAGTTCTAGGCGCCTTTACCTATACCGGTACTTTTGAAATTCATGCGGCGCATTATGGCGCCAAATCCGTGCTGGGACTTGATATTTCTGAGAACGCGGTGCAACAGGCTACACGCAACGCAGCTTTGAATGGCCTGGGAAAGATATGTCGTTTTGAAACTGTCAATGCTTTCGACGCGTTGAAGCAATGGTCGAAAGAGGGCCGGCAATATGATGTAGTGATGCTGGACCCACCTGCGTTTACGAAAAGCAGGGAAACGATTCAAAAAGCAATTACAGGATACAAAGAGATCAACCTTCGTGGGATGAAACTGGTTCGGCCGGGAGGGTTCCTTGTTACTTCCTCCTGCACCAACCTTGTTGATCCCGATCTTTTCATGCAGATCATTGATATGGCTGCTAAAGACGCAAGAAGAAAGTTGAGACAGGTTACATTCCAGGCACAGGCATCAGATCACCCAATTATCAGGGGCATGGACAATACACAATACCTCAAGTTCCTGATCGTGCAGGTGCTTTGAGAATATGTTTGAAATAAAAAATAGAGATTACTTGGCTACCTGGAATTTTCCGGTGTCAATCACTTTACCACCACGATCAACCAGGTGATAAATATAAGTGCCACGACTAAAGTCGGTCAGGGAGAGAACAGTCCTCGCATTGACAGCCTGGGTTTCCGACATCTTCTTACCCATAAAATTGAATACAGTCAGAATAAGACCTTGTTGAAAGTTGTCCTGCAAGTCAAATGTGATAAATGAAGTAGCAGGGTTGGGATAAAAACTGATCTTCTTGGCAGGCGGTGCCGGGTTGCGTGTATCCTGAGCGGACACATGCAAAACGGAAACCAAAACAAGTAGTATGAGTAGAAGTCTTTTCAACGAAACAAAATTACTTTTATTTCTCAATAATATACCCTTTTTCTTAATTGTGCAACGTAAAATCCCCAGAAAATAAACGGTATTGATAACCATTTGATTAACAGTAGGGGAGCAATTTTTTAACGGATTTTTAATGTACCGGGGATACTTGGAAACGGGTCTAGAATCTCGGGCAACGAACGGCGTTCAGGCTCGAATTGTCGCGATTGGTAAAACCGATGTAGGATACTGACAATTCATAACCACCGCGGCCATAACTATAGGGCTTCAATTTAGAGATATTGGCATCATAACTAAAAGCAAATGAGAAACCGGAATAATCAAGTTTGACAACGGGAATGATTGCATCGGACCACCTGATAAATGCACCTGCGTGGATGGTGTATTTCGGATTTTCAACTTCGGGTCCGATCTTCAGGCCATACAATGCACCGACGATCGTCTCCTGGTATTTTTCCTGCATGGAATAGTCACCCAGTAAAGACACATAGGCAAACTCGGCTACACTAAATCGAAAACCTGCAGATGCGGTCCATTTTGGATTTAATTTGATGGAAGGATCGCGGAAGAAAGAATTCTTTGGCTTTGTAAAATGATGATACGCGACGCCCAGGTAATAATTATTATCGGGGTTTGCATTAAGGTCGGAATTATAACTGAGACCGACACTGCCATCCATATATGTATAACTGGGAATAGCAGTGGGCTCACCATTTGGATCATCAGTAATCATTTTAGAACGGTCAATACTCCTGTTCACCACACCTCCCATAAAGCCTACCGAAAGATAGCGGTTGCGTTCCGTACTGAGTGATTTATGATAATTAATCACCGGTAAAAAACTGGTTTGTGTCAACGCGGCGGTGCCTGCCCTGTCGAAGAGGATCTGCCCACCGAGCGTGAGAAAGTCATCAGCTTTTCCAATAGGTAGTTTATATTCTCCGTTGAGTGAGCCGGTCCTGTATCCATCCGTTACACTGCCCCACTGATCGCGATACACCATCTGCACGCGATAGTCACCTGTGAAGATACCCGCGAGCGAAGGATTTCTTAATAGCGGGGTTTCAAAAAACTGCGAGAAATGAATATCCTGTGCCAATAAAAATCCGGGGAGATTTATGGCCAGCAACAGCAGCGGCAGCTTTAATTGGTTTCGTACTTTTTTCATTTCCTCGTTATCTTAATAGTGTCACGTTTCCTTTGACCGGAATAATAGCGTTGTTCTCACAAAGTATTTCCATCGTATAGATATAAGTATCCGGACTTGCAAGTTTACCTTTATAGGTGCCATTCCATCCGGCTGACGGATCATTGGCGGTAAATTCACTCTTCTCAAATACAATTTCACCCCAGCGGTTAAAGACACGCATCGATTTTATCCTGAACAGACCAGTGCCCTTTGGATAAAATACTTCATTGCGTCCGTCACCATTTGGTGAGAAAGTATTGGGGATAGTTACATTTTCCTTTCCACAAACCACGATCACGGTTATCTCACCCGAATTGACACAACCATATCGGTCTTCAACGTCTACTTTATAAGTGGTCGTATTTTGTGGGTTGGCAAACGGTGTAGGACAGTTGGTACAATTAAGCCTTGTAGTAGGCAGCCAGTTGTACGTTACAATATTGCCGGTATAAGTCATCGCCAGGTTGGTTCCTGTTCCAACCGGGATCGTAAGGGGATTCTGTACCGGTGTTACAGTAGGTAAAGGCGGAACATGAATTGACTTGGTTGTCGTTGCCGAGCAATTGATCTTATTGGTTGTTGTTAAGCTTACAGTATAATTGCCAGGCGCAGTATAGGTAGCGTTGCCGCTTTGAGCATTAGATGACTGACCATTTGCAAAACTCCATTGCCAGTTGGTCAGCGTATCTGGTACAGCCAGCAGGCCCTGGAACAGTTCAGCGGAGTTAAGGCAAATCGTATCACGGCTCTCAATGGTTGGTGCAGGTGTCCTGTACACCAATACCGTATCCATAAACGAGCTCGTACAATTATTTTGAGTAGTAACCTCCAGCTTTATGGGGTAGAGGCCCGGCTGGGTATAGTTATGCGTCGGATTTTCCGCGTTGGAAGTTCCTCCATCCCCAAAAGTCCAGACGGTATTGATGATAGGTTCATTCTTCGTTGTAAAGTTCCTGAACGTTACAACACCCTGGTCACAGAATTCTTTTTTATCCTTACCAAATAATGGGATCGCACCGAGCACATTTATTCTCGTACCACCATTGATGGCAACTTCGCAACCGGAAATAGTATCGTAGATCACCAGGCGCGGTGTATTGAAGCTTGGCCGTGAATAGAAATGGCTAAGGGTTGTCTGCTGGCTCGAGTCAATCGATCCATCCCCAAAGAACAAATTGAATTTAAACGCAGGTGGCACCGTGATCTCAAAGTCCACGTTCAGCGAGTTACATGCCGTTGTTACCGGACCGTAGGAAATACTGGCTGAAGCCTGCGGGTCATATATCGACACGGAAGCCTGTGCCGAGTCCATACATCCGCCGGGGCCTACCAGATATAGTTTCGGTATGAAGCGCCCGTAATCACTATAGAAATAATTCGGGTTTTGTAGCGTCGTTCCCCCGCCATCACCAAATTCCCAATAAAACGACTGGTAATCGGCGCCCTGGAATGTAAAGCCTGTTCTGAGTGGCGGACAAATCGTAGTGGTGTCTTGGATGGCGAAAGCAGCTTTTGGACTCCTGATTTTGATATAGTCCACTTTGGTCACAGAATCTTCGCAACCAGAAATATCACGGATCTTTAATTTAACGGTATATGTCGAATCACCCATCGGGTAGCTATGGTCAGGATGTTGTGATGTAGAAGTGCCTCCATCTCCGAATTGCCAGAAATAGGAAAGTCCTGCACCCGATGAAGTATCGACAAAAGGAAGCGGAGCACCCGGGCAATAGAACGTGTCGGCACGGAAACCCACGATGGGATTTGTTACCAACAGATCTGTTGGCAGATTAAAGTTGTCGGTGCAACCCGCTGCGTCAGTTATTTTCAGGGATACATTAAAGCGTCCTGATCTGGTATAGGTGTGTGTGAACGGCGGTGCCGTGAATGTTTCTTTGGTGCCATCTCCAAAATTCCATTCCCAGCTTACGATACTGGCTGTATTTGGAGTCGACAGGTCGTTGAATATAACGGTTTTGTTTTGACAACCTCCCGTTGTGGCAGATTCAAACCTTGCGTCTGGTCCTGTTATGGTGATATAGTCCGCCACATTTTTAGTACTCGTACAATTATTAAGGTCAAGTATTCTTAATTGCACATCGTAAGTGCCGGTATTTGCAATCGTGTGTGTGACGCTCCTTGTACTGGCTGGCAATACAGTTCCACCAACGGTCCAGGTATAACTTCTTATAACGTTTGGATCACTGCCGATGGCCTCCAGTTTAAAAGATTCACCCTTACAAACCGGGTTTTTATCAATGGTAAAATCAGCCGTCTGTGGCGGAATGATCAACACTTCCCGGGTCGTCGTATCGGCGCACTCACCATTGACCACGATCAGTGTAACATCATACGTGCCGGGTGCCGGGTAACTAAATGGCGCGCCGGGTTCAAATGTTGTGAATTCTGTATTGGCAGGATCACCCATTCTCCACAGGTAAGTAAGTGGCGTGAGTGAATTGTCAACTTTACTCGTATTTCTGAACGTTACTGACCGGTTTGTACAATTGATCGTTGGAATGAATTCAGCAACCGGCGGTTTAACATGTATGGTTTGTGTAAAGCTATTGATACAACCGTTGTTTGAAACCGTCAGCGTGACATCGATATTTCCAAATATCCTGAATATGTGCGATGGATTTTGCAGGTTCGAAGTTCCGTCGCCAAAATCCCAGTGCCAGGTTACGTCGGCGCCTGGCGTGGTTACAGCCTGTCCGTTAAACCTGAAAGTCTCACTGGCGCACTGGTCCATAGGTGTGGCGGTGAAACTGACGGTAGGAGGCGTTCCTACCAGTATCCCTTCGGGTATCGATACATTGATCACACAACCGCTCACGGTGGTAACGGTTAGTGAGAGATCATATTTCCCGGTGGCATTGTAAAGATGCGGCGGCGGATCTTTTTGAGTTGACGTGGTCCCGTCTCCAAAATCCCAGAGATAAGAAGCTATGGAATCAAGAGTAGTGATAGTAGCCTGAGGTATATAAGAGAATGGCACGCAACCGCCACGGGCGCCCGTCAGCTCTACTGTTGTTTCCTGTATTTTTATTAAAGCAGGCTTAGTGATCGTGCTCTGGCATCCCGCAGCTGTTGTTACAGTCAGCGTTACGGTATGCTGACCAGTATCAGTGTACTGATGTTGCGGGTTCTGAAGCGTTGAAGTAGTACCGTCGCCAAAATCCCAAAGCCAGGTTGCACCGCCGGGTGTTAGGTCCGTAAACTGCACATTAAATGGCGCCGAACAGGAAGTGCTATCATCTACACTGAAATCCACCGCAGGTTTGTCCTGGACGATCACCGTTTTAGTAACGGAGTCGGTACAATTTGAAAAGAAATTGATCATTTTCACATTGTAGGTACCTGGCGTCAAAAATGTTTTAACCGGGTTGGTCTGCGCGGAGGTGGTTCCGTCATCAAAATTCCAGAATGAAGCGTCGGGCGCTTGGGAAGACGCGTTTAAGAAATTAGCCGGTTGACCGATACAGGCGTAATCCGGACCGGTAAAATCTGTTTGTGTTTCTGTGATGGTAACCTGTTTGGTGATAGTGCCGCTACAACCAAAATCACTTTGGGCATTCAGCCTGACATTGTAAGTATTTGCGGCGTTATAGGTAACCGTCGGATTGCGATCGGTGGATGTTTGACCGTTTCCAAAAGTCCAGCTATAACTAATATTACCCGGTCCCGATGACTGGTTCCGGAAGTTAACGGTAACAGGCGCGGTACAGGATCGGCCCAGTGTAAAGTTGAAATCGGTAGATACCCCATCTACAACACGTATAAACCGGCCGCGGGAGATGGTTCTCTTACAACCATTGCTGCTGGTTACCACCAGGGTCACCGTATAAAAACCGGTATTGGTATAAGTATGCGAAGGGTTTTGCTGGGTGGATGTACCGCCGTCCCCAAAATCCCATTCCCAACTGGTGATATTACCTTCAGATGAGGTGGAGCGATCTGTAAAGTCGACCTTTACAGGAACGCAACCCAGGGTGATATTGGCGCTAAAATTAGCAATGGGAGAAGGATAGACGGTGATATAATCAATTCTTTCAATCTGATCAATGCCATCCGCATTTCTCACCACCAGTTTAACGGAATAAACACCCGGTGCACTAAATGTCACTGTGGGATCTTCTACACTTGACAAAGTACCATTGCTGAACTCCCAGTTCCAGTCGGTGGGATTGCCAGTAGAAAGGTCGGAAAACCTGACCGTAAGCGGCACACAACCCGAGCGGGTATTGGCGCTAAAGTTCGCATTGGGCGCCTGCCCAAAAACAGAAGTGGCCCCAAATATTACAAGCAGGAAGACAAGAATTGACTTGCCGGCGGGTTTATTAATTCTCGTTTTCAGTACGTTTAGTTTTTAGCTATTCTTTAAAACGGCCTTTGACTGTAAAAATTATTTTTTCCAGGCAAAAAGAATACACAATCAACAGAAAATGAATTTCCTCAACAATTTTTAGTTGGATCTGTCAAAGGAGATGGAAATTAGCGGGAAGCCTGCCCCCGGGCGTCTTTTAATTATAGCTTATCCAGCCTTAATTTTTTCTTGTCGGCGCCGCCTGTCTGGGATGCCTCAACGAAAGTCCAGCTATTCTTATCGATATGCCAGCTTCCGTTTATAAGATCGAGAGGATGGATGGCGCCTGTAAAATTTGCTGTAATGGTCATGGTGTTGGGATCTCCATTCCAGTTTCCTGTCTTTTCCACTACTCCATTTTTTATAGCGTCAACCGTATAATTTTTGTGGTATTGAAACTTATACCCACTAAATTCAGTCGTGATCACAGATCCATTCTTATCAAAAAACGTTATTTTCCACTGACCATCAGTCATCGCAGAGATAACTGCGTTTTCCTTAATTTTTTCGATGGTTTTTTTACAACCACAAAAGAAAAATACCAGGAAAAGGACTGGTGCGATCTTTCTCATAGGCAGTGTTGAGCTGCCAAAATAAGTCTAAGTTTTTACACTTGCAATAGTAGTTTAACCCGATTTTCAGGCGATATAGCCGTTTAAATCCCTGAAGGGCAGATGATTGGGCTAGTTGGGAAATCCCGGGTGGGCGATGATCTCAGCGATTTGTTCATGATGTCGGGCGCTGTGTGCTGAAATATACAGGATAAACTGATAGCAGTCCATCCTGCCGATGGGCAGAGTTACAAAATGATTACGCAGGTCAGCCGTGGTGGTTTTCATATACTTCAGCGACTCCGTTCTTGCCTGTTTGAATGCGGCCTGGGCGTCCTCCATACTTTTCCAGGGAGCTTTTTTTGGATGTAGGTGTGAGGGGCTTTGCATTTTATCGGACCGGTCGGCCAGCTTCACCAGCAACTCATCATCGGTAAATCCCAGCCCGCTTCTTTGTTCTGGCCTGGACGGTTCTTTCATGGCCTTTTCCAGCAATTTCCAGAATTCAATTTCCGACAATACGATATGGTAGTAAGATTCCCTGACGCTCCAGGAGCCCGGAGATTTTTTATAATCAAGCTGGGCCAGGGAAAGCCCTTTTACATCTTTTTTGAGGTTTTGTTTGGAATTTTTCAGGTAATCGACAGCGACCCTTCTCTCTTCTTTGGTGGGGGCTGTATTGCTGACAGTACCGGCAAAGCCGGTGACAACTAATAATGTAAGGAGAATACGGCCTTTGGTTCTTTTAAGCATGACGATCAAAATTTAGTGATCAGGTGGTGGTGGTCGCGTTCCCAAAGAACAAAGAAACAATATTTAAAGTTAATCGATTTTTTAACTCAATTTAGATTTCAGTCACAGGTAAAAAATCCGGTCGATCTTATCGTTAACTTGCCTGCCAGGTATAAATTTTTTCTCTCATGCAAATTGGAACTATCATCTCATTTCTTGAATCAAAAGCGCATCCTACCCTGCAGGAGCAATACGATAATGCCGGGCTGATCACAGGCGATGCCAGCCGTGAATGTACAGGTATTATCTGCTGCCTTGATTCAACTAAGGAAGTAATTGAAGAAGCCATTGCCAGGAAAGCAAACCTGGTGATCGCTCATCATCCCATAATTTTTGGAGGTTTGAAAAAGATCAATGGTAAAAATTACGTGGAGCAGGCCATTATCCTGGCCATAAAGAATGATATCGCGATTTATGCCATTCATACAAATCTCGACAATGTACTTTCCGGTGTAAGCGGAAAAATGGCAACGCTGCTTGGCCTCCAAAACCTGCAGGTGCTGGCGCCAAAGCGACAGATGCTGAAGAAATTTATCGTTTTTGTACCTACAGCCCAGGCCGACAGGGTGCGCGAAGCTATATTTAAGGCGGGGGGTGGTCATATTGGTAATTATAGTGAGTGCAGTTTCAACACGGAGGGTACAGGCACCTATAAGGCCAGCGAGGGCAGTCAGCCCTTTGCAGGTGAGATTGGTAAACAACACCAGGAGAAGGAATTAAAAATAGAAATAATATTTCCTGGTTACCTCGAACAGGATATTATTAGGGTAGTGAAAGCAGTTCATCCTTACGAGGAGGTGGCTTACGATATCGTTCCACTGGTCAATACTTACAACGGCATCGGTTCCGGCGTGGTGGGGGAATTACCTGCGCCTATGGATGAGCTGGATTTTCTTGAGCACCTGAAATCGGTTTTTCGCTTAAGACTGGTTCGCCATACCCGCCTGAGGCAACAACAGGTGAAAAAAGTGGCCCTTTGTGGCGGAGCTGGTAGTTTTTTGATTAACAATGCGTTAGGAGCAAATGCCGATTTTTATGTGAGTGCTGATATCAAATACCATGAATTTTTTGACGCCAATGACCGGTTGGTGGTGGCGGATATCGGCCATTATGAAAGCGAACAATTCACGGTGGACCTGCTGCAGGAAATTTTGGAGGAAAAATTCCCTAACTTTGCCGTCCTTAAAACAGGAGTAGTGACCAATCCCGTGTATTATTCCTGAGCCTTTAAACTTCAAACAAAACAATGGCACACGTTAAAGAATTCTCTGTCGAAGAAAAACTCAATTCTCTTGTTACCCTTCAAAAAATTGAAAGCAAGTTGGATGAGATCCGTATACTGAAAGGTGAACTTCCCATGGAAGTAGCTGACCTCGAAGATGAGATCCAGGGCCTCCATGCCCGCCAGACCCGCATTGAGGAAGAGATAAATGGTGTCACTGAATTTATCCAGCAAAGGAAGGATGCTATCAAGGAGTCAGAGGCATTGATCAAGAAGTACGAAAAGCAGAGCGACAACGTAAAGAATAATCGCGAGTTCGAAGCGATCAATAAAGAAATTGAAATGCAGCAGCTGGAGATCAAACTGGCTGAAAAGCATATAAAAGACGCTACAGAAGAGATTGCTGATAAAGCTGTATTGCTGGAGAAAGCGAAGAAAAATATTGCCAGCAAAGAAACAACATTAGCCAATAAAAAAGGCGAGCTCGAAAAGATTATCGCTGCCAACGAGAAAGAAGAAAAACATTTTAATAAACTGGCCAGCGAAGCCAGGGAACAGGTAGACTCCAGGCTACTGACCAGCTATGATAAGATCCGCAGAAGCTATCGCAATGGTCTTGCCGTAGTGCCGGTAGAAAGGGATGCCTGTGGTGGATGCTTTTACTCTATTCCTCCTCAAAAGCAAAGCGAGATCAAGCAACACAAAAAAGTGATGGTCTGCGAAAATTGCGGCAGGATTCTGGTAGATGAAGAACTAAGCGGCAACGTAGAAGTGAAATAACCGAATTTTCTTTTTTTTATTTTCCCCGCCCCGCGCAAGCCGGCGGGGTTTTTTTATTGATGAATGCCGTGTGTTACTTAATTTGCTACCCTAACGACGTAAAAGGTTTATCCGTCATCACATGCTACAAAAACTTACGATACATAATTACGCGATCATTGATAAGCTGGAGATTGATTTTTCAGAAAAACTAAACGCCATCACCGGTGAAACCGGCGCGGGCAAATCAATAATTGTTGGCGCTCTGGGACTGATACTTGGTGAAAGGGCTGATAGCTCGGTGCTGGTTAACAAGGACAAAAAATGCATTGTGGAAGGCAGTTTCCTGGCGGAAAATAAAAAAGGTGTAAGGGTATTTCTCAAAGACAATGAACTGGATGCGGGTGAAGAGCTGGTGGTGCGAAGAGAGATCAATACCAGCGGGAAATCCAGGGCATTTATTAATGATACGCCGGTCAACCTTTCACAATTGCAGGAGCTGAGTAGTTTGCTGGTCGACCTGCACCAGCAATTTGACACCCTTGAGTTGGGTGATAGCGATTTTCAAAGAGAAGTGATGGACGCCCTGGCGGGTAATGCGGACATTCTCCAGGAGTATTATTCCATTTTTACCCAATGGCAGACTGTCAGCAGGGAATGCGACACACTTTGCGAGCAAAAACTTCAGTTCGACAAAGAAGCGGACTATAACAAGTTTCAATACAACGAACTTGAAGAAGCGGGGTTTAAAGAAAATGAACTGGAAGAAATCGACAGTGACCTGAAACTGCTGAATAATGCTGAGGGTATAAAATCGGTATTGAACAAAGCTTATTTTGAACTGGGTGAGAATGAAAACCCGATCGTACAACAGGTGAAGAGCCTGTACAACCAGCTTCACCAATATCAATCTTACCATGCCGACCTGGAACCTTTGCTGCAGCGTCTGCAGTCAGCGCAGATAGAATTGCAGGACATTGCCCATGAGATCGGAAGGATCAATGATCGTGTGCAATATGATCCTGAAAAAATTGAAGCGCTCAATGAACGCCTTTCCATGGGCTACCGGCTTTTGAAGAAACATGGTGTAAAATCCACTTCGGAATTATTGTTGATCCAGAAACAACTAGAAGAAAAGCTCCAGGCTGTACTCAATATAGATGAACTGATCGGCACGAAGGAAAAGCAGGCGCGCCAACTGCAAGACCAGGCTATGAAGATTGCGGAGAATATTTCCAAAGCCAGGCAAAAGCAGGTAAAGCCTTTTGAAGAAAAAGTGAATAAGCTGCTGGTGCGGGTAGGTATGCCCAATGCGCGTATGAAAGTAGAGATCACACAGCAACCCGAGGTTAACGCGTATGGGATAGACCGTGTAGAATTTTTATTTAACGCAAATCTCCCTGTGGGGGAAACAGGCAAAAGTGGATTGTTTCAGCCGGTACGTAAAGTCGCCAGTGGCGGCGAGCTGAGCCGCCTGATGCTTTGTATAAAATCATTGGTGGCGCAATCCATAAACCTGCCGACCATGATCTTTGATGAAATTGACACAGGCATATCAGGTGAAGCAGCACGGCAGGTGGGAATTATTTTGCGTGAATTGGCTGCGAAACGACAGGTGATCTGCATCACACACCAGCCTCAAATTGCAGGAAAGGCGGATGCGCATTTTTTCGTTTACAAAGAAGTAGTGAAGGATCATGTAAAAACCAATATTCGTCTTCTGGAAACCGAAGAAAGAATTACTGCCATAGCCAGGATGCTTGGGGGTGAGAAGCCGACCGCAGCGGCTATGGAGAATGCGAGAGAGATGGTTGGTGAGTAGTCTATAGTCACTAGTCAGGAGTCGATGCTGGATGTTAGATTCTGGATATTGGATGCTGAATACTGGATGCTGGAATAGTCAATAGTAGTCAGTAGTCTGGAGTCGATAGTCGGGCTCAATTAGATTGATGTTATCGTTGGTGATTGAGAAACGGCTTCAGCATATAGTATGAAGTTATTACCAGAAAGAACTTCCTATTTTTGCCGCAATTAAAATTTAAACCAATCAACTATGGCATATAATCTATTAAAAGGAAAAAGGGGAATTATAACAGGTGCACTCGATGCGAATTCCATTGCATGGAAGGTAGCAGAAAAAGCGCATGAGGAAGGCGCAACATTCGTACTGACCAATGCACCGATTGCCATGCGTATGGGCGAGATCAAAAAACTGGCTGAAGCAACAGGTTCGGAGATCATTCCGGCCGACGCGACGAATGTGGATGAACTGACTACCCTGTTTACAAAATCGCAGGAAGTACTGGGTGGCAAGATCGACTTTGTGCTGCATTCGATCGGCATGAGTGTAAACATTCGAAAGAATATTCCGTATACAGATTCCAATTATGATTATTTTATGAAAGGCATTGATGTGTCAGCCATGTCTTTTCATAAGATGCTGAGCGTAGCACGTAAACTGGATGCGATCAATGAGTGGGGTAGTGTGGTGGCACTTACTTATATGGCAGCGCAACGTACTTATCCTTTCTATACCGATATGGCCGATATAAAAGCTATGCTTGAATCCATCGCGCGCAGTTTTGGCTATCATTACGGTGTTGAAAAGAAGGTAAGGATTAATACCGTTTCCCAATCACCAACCAAAACAACTGCAGGCACGGGCATCAAAGGTTTTGGTGATTTCTTTGATTATGCAGATGCTATCGCGCCCCTGGGTAATGCAACTGCTGAAGACTGCGCGAATTATTGCATTACCCTTTTCTCCGATCTTACAAGAATGGTGACTATGCAGAATCTTTTTCACGATGGAGGTTATTCAACAACCGGTGTCAGCACGAGTGTGTTGGAGAAACTGGGCGTGGAATAAAAAAAATAAAGAAGCCTCCCGATGGAGGCTTTAATTTTTTCAGGCTGTTGCTCAATGTTTAGTATTCGTCTTCATTGAAAAGAAAATCTTCCTGGGTAGGATAGTCAGGCCAGATGTCTTCAATTGTCTCATATACATCCTGACCTTCGTCTTCGAGTTCCTGCAGGTTTTCCACCACCTCGATTGGTGCGCCAGAACGGATCGAGTAATCGATCAGTTCGTCCTTGGTTGCAGGCCAGGGAGCATCTTCAAGATAGGAAGCCAATTCTAATGTCCAAAACATACTCGAAAGGTTTAATGAATTAAAAATCCGGGTTTTGAGGGCAGGGTCTACTACCCCAATTTTCCGCAAATGTAGCAGTATTAACGAATTTTCCAAATCCTTAGTTGTTAGCCGGATGTTGAATAATTTCATAAAGTTTGCAACCCACCGGAAAGCCGTTTTGCCTTCAGCCGGGTTTTTACTGATATTTGATTAATTTAAAAGGATTTAATTGATGATTTCCGGCAAAAACATACATAAAAAGTTTGATACGGTAGAGGTCCTGAAAGGAGTAGATATGGAGATTAAAAAAGGTGAGGTGGTCAGCATTGTTGGTCCCTCCGGGTCGGGAAAAAGTACCCTGCTGCATATCCTCGGCACCCTCGATAAAGCTGATTCCGGAATAGTCAGTATGAAGAATACCCAGGTGCATACCCTGACTCCCAAAAAACTGGCCGCTTTCAGGAATAAACATATCGGGTTTGTGTTCCAGTTTCACCACCTGCTACCCGAATTCACAGCCCTGGAAAATGTATGTATCCCCGGCTGGCTGGCTGGTCGTAAGAAAAACGAAGTAAAGGAGGAAGCGATCCGCCTTTTGCAGATGCTCGGTCTTTCACACCGGATGGAAAATAAACCCAACCAGCTTTCAGGCGGGGAGCAACAACGGGTTGCCGTTGCCAGGGCCCTGATCAATAAACCAGATTTAGTGATGGCCGAT
The DNA here is from genome assembly GCA_023429365.1 of Bacteroidota bacterium. Taxonomy (GTDB): domain Bacteria; phylum Bacteroidota; class Bacteroidia; order Chitinophagales; family Chitinophagaceae; genus Terrimonas_B. Next base: position 330 of record JAEYVW010000338.1, on the reverse strand, counting down.
GAACCCACCGGCAACCTGGATTCGGCCAACGCTAAAGATCTTCACCAGTTATTTTTTAAACTTCGGGATGAATTCAACCAGACTTTCCTGATTGTTACACACAATGAAGAATTAGCGAAGCTAAGTGACCGGGTACTTCATATGAAAGATGGAAGGATCGTTAGTGAACTGTAAGGTCAGTGCACAACTTTCTAATGTATCCATTTATCGAAGAGTAGATTTGAATTGTTTCTTATACCCTCGGTTTCCAGGGTTGGTCCGCAATCCCTAATTGATGTCCAATGTATCGGGCCAGCGTAAAAAGATAGTCACTTAAGCGGTTCAGATATT
>JAEYVW010000174.1 GCA_023429365.1 Bacteroidota bacterium | reverse complement strand
ACGGTTCCTTTACCCCTGGCCGCTTCCTCAATGCGGGCCTTACACATTTCACAGGCGCCTGATACATGAAATGAGATGGTAGAATCTTTTTTACCTGTTCCGGTTACTGATTTACCCTGGGAAAAAGCCTGTTGAACTGAAATAAAAATCAGGGGGAGAAAAATAATTATCCTTAGTATTGGTTTCATTTTTTAGAATTTGATATTAATAATACGAAAGCTCTAGTGTTTGCTGTTTGACAAACACATGTTCTGATCGTATCAATCAAATTCTGAAAATGCAATGTTGCTTATAAAGGGGGAAAGACGAAACACCAGGAGGAGATGATGACCTAATGTAGGAAACCTGATATCCGACTACTTCATTTGTTAGTATTGATTCGAACGTGTTTGGTAATTCCGTCTCAGGTGCTTTCAGCTTTAACTGCCGCGCTGATTCCTTATTGTAGTCATCTTTTATTTTTATGTCAACCTGCCTGTCATCGCAACAACCCTTCTTTCTCTCCTCCTTTTTTACGGGGCAATCTTTGTCTGATATGGGCACCAACTTAACCGCATCCACCCTTCCGCAGCAAAAATGTACATGCAGGGTCATCCCAAAAGAGGAAAACGCAAATGCGAGAAAGGTGAATATGAAAATCAGCTTTTTCATCCCTGTTAAATCATATTGATCAACATTACAGCACTCATGGCTACCATGAGCAGGTCTTCAAACAAAGTCACTTTACTAAGTGGCAGCTTTATCACTGTTCCCAAACAAGCGCATTGAAAAGGGGTTTTCTTTACCAGGCTCTGTACCACCCCGATTGTACTTAACGACATAACCACCAGGGTCACAAGGTTTGTTACCAGAGGATCAAAGCCGGTTAGAAAAGCGATACCCAGGGCAAGTTCTACAAACGGGTATACAAAACCCCAGGCGGGTAACTGCTTCGCGACGATATCATAAGAACGATATCCCTCGGCAAACCCTTTCAGGTTTATGAGCTTGAAAAACGAAAACACGAGGAAAAATCCCGCCATAAAATGGCTCATCCACTGCATCCAGTTAAAACCTCCCTGCATGAACTGGATCAGGATTGTAATACCAGCGATATAACCGAAAATGAGAAAAATGGGGTAATACGAACTTTTCTCTTCGGCCATAACAATATTGGCTGCAACAGTGTGCCCGCCCCCAGCATCTGAAATTGTATAGTGCCCGGCCTTATTGACAGCTTCCTGCAGAGTGGCTGTATTGATGTGCCGGTTCATTGTGATCGTTGCCTGTGGCGCCTGCAATTGAACATCGGCTGAAAGAATATCTCCCAGCTTTAACAATTCACTTTTAACGCGGGCGACGCAGCCGCCACAAGTCATGCCTTCTATTTGATATTGATGTGTCATAATTTAAACCTCCGATGCAAATCTCCTTCAAAACACAACCTCAACTGTTACATAATCATGAGGTTTTCTTATATAATTTCAATAACACCGCTAGATTTTATCTAGCGGTTTGCGATGATGATCTTTTAACTGTTTAAACTGGCTGGGAGTAAAACCGGTTATTTTTTTAAACTGGGCCGATAAATGGGCAACGCTACTATATCCGAGCTTAAAAGCAATATCGGCCAGGCTATACTCGCCATATACAAGCCATTCCTTCACCTTTTCTATTTTTTGAAGAATAAAATATTGCTCAATCGTTGAATTCTCCATTGAAGAAAAAAGATTACTGATATAGTGATAGTCCTTCCCAAGTTTTTCGGTCAGGTAAGCAGAAAGGGTTTTATTCATTTCATCCAGCTCACCATAATGAACCAGTTCTATAATTACAGCTTTGATTCGCTCCAGGAATTTCGCTTTCTGATCATCCAGCAGCTCGAAACCCTCAGCATTCAGTTGCTTTCGTATTTTGTTCTCAGTATCAGCGTCAATCTCATCTTTCAATTTTACTTCGCCCAGCTGAACGGATTCCGGGATAATGCCATTTTGTTCAAATATGGATGACACCGATTTGATGCAGCGACCGCAAACCATATTCTTGACATGTAATTCCATTATTTTTTCTTTTTCAACGCATTCAAAAAAGTTCTTTCATACGCGATCAACCAGCTATTACGCGCCATCCGCTGCATGTTGCCATCCAATTGAAACCGGTAACCGAGATTGAGTTTTGCATTGCTATTGAAGATAAGTTGTATGGCCGGGGCCAGGTCAACCAGGTAAGCACTGCGATCCAGGGACTGCTGTGCCAGCAGTTCGGCATAAATATTCAGGTTGGTTTGCTGGTAACCTGTGTATTGTAAAGGCAATACCAGGTAACCACCCGACAGGGAATAGTTCATCACCTGGTATATTCGCGAGGGTATATATACAACAGATTCCTTATTCCTGTCTTTGTGTAAACCCTGGGTATGACTTACCGTGCCCGATATAGCAAACTTGCCCCAAAGCTGCGTAGCTATCACGCCAAGTTGTACACCACTCTTATCACCCATCAGGCTCAATTCATCAAAATGGAAAGGACTTCGGCTATATGCTGCGTCGGCAAAAACAGCCATCCGGAAATGCGAGTGCAATTCATCCTTTGACAAGAACCGATATTTCCCATATACATACACCGATTCCCATCGAAAATTGCGTGTATGCATGTCGGCGAAACTCGCGCCGACGTGGACCATCCAGTTCTTGTTGATCCCAAACATAAGTTCGGGAGTATAGCGCTGCATGAAACGGTCACTACTCCCCTTCTTGCTGATAAAATTGGCGCTGAGTTTGGTACTGATCGAATGAGCAGGCATATTCGAAGCGGGCTCCGAATAAACATATAGTTCCTGGCTGCTCACTCCAAGTGAGCAAACCAGTAAAAAGATAATAGATAATGATTTCATATTACACCCGGATCACTCCCGCAATAGCTGGCTGATCGCATTATCCAATTGTTTCTCCTTTGGATCGATCATCACCACATCGCCTTTTTTATTGATCAGGAAAGTGGTAGGCAAAACGGAAATCCCCCAGTTGACCGCAGATTGGGCGCCCCAGTTACGCGGATCAATGACCTGCAGCCAGGTTATCTTGTCCTTGGCAATGGCTCTTTCCCAGGCGCGCTTGTCGTCATCAACCGATACGCTGAATATTTCAAAACCCTGAGGTTTGTATTTTGCATAAAGCTTTACAAAATGCTTATTGGCAACACGACAGGGGCCACACCAGCTCGCCCAAAAATCCAGTAACACAACTTTCCCTTTCAAAGATGCAAGGGAAATCGTATCGCCCTTTACAGTAGGGAGTTTTATGTCAAGCCTGGGATCTGTAATATTCGCAATTTCCTGGCCATTGAGTTTTCCAATCGAGAAAACCAATATTACCAGGGCCAATAACTTTCCTGATTTCATTAATATTGTTTTTGTTTGAAACGGGGTGTTGAACCAACAACTTTGGACGTTTCAACACCCCGATATGATCTTTATCAGATTGTCACATGGTAAACCCTTGCCTGTGCCGGAGCACCTGCTTTCACGCAACACTCTGCTGCGCGTCCGGTTTTCAGACAATTTGCACGGCTGGAAGAACTGATCTTTTTAAACTGCTTTGCAGTGACAAAATCCTTGTCGACCACGGTCAATTCTTTTTCGCCATTCAGGTCCCGGCCTGGGTTATTGAGAAAATGAAAGACATCTTTCCCAATCCCAACATGACTATCCTCTCCAATTTTTATTCCGTCAAACTTCCCGGTAATTTTCAGGGCTCCTACTGAAAAACCAGCGTCTTCCACCGCCGTTTTCAACGCGTCGATCTCAACAGCCTGGTCTTTCTTAAACTCAATATGAAAAGCCGAGTTTTTTATATCCGGGTTTACGTTGGCCACAAAAGGCACTGCCTGTAGTGCTTTATAGATCGCATTACTGCACATCGCACAGGTGAGTCCTGTCGCCTGCAGATCAGCTTTCGTGAATTGCGCATAACCTGGCAACCCAGCGAAAACGATCGCTATCGCTAACACAAATGTTTTCATTCTTCTACTTTTTTTGAATTAATGTGACTGGCAGCAGCTGGCTTTGCCATCTGCTCCTTTAGCATGCTTACATTCTGCACCGGCTTTGCAAACGCCATTGGCATCGCAACAGCCTTTATCCTTGCAGGCAGACATGGCGGTGCATTTGCCATCCTTCATTTCGCATTTATCGCCACAACAAGCATGGGCTTTTTCAGCAGCTGCGCCCGTTCTTTCGTATTTGCAGCAGCTATGAAGTTTGTCGTAAGATTCATCGGTCGCTCTTACATCGCGGGTATCATATCCCACGGCTGCAACAGCCTGCTGGATCTTAGCAGCATTGGTAGAAGAACTATTGTACTTAACTGTAAGAGATTTTGAGTCTGCACTCCAGCTGGCTTCGCTGG
>JAEYVW010000148.1 GCA_023429365.1 Bacteroidota bacterium | reverse complement strand
GGTAAAAGGGCTACCAAAAGAAAAATCGCAATAATTATGGCCTTCATAAGTAAATTTTTATAAGTATTTGATCTTTAGGGTATAAGATTCAGAATTGGAATACAAAATAGTTTCTAAGTCCAATAATTCCAATAACCTGGCTTTTATTTGACGATACTTTAAGGCTTTTAGTGTGCCTGGCAGGAAAATATTCTTTGAAACAGGCTTGTTTAAAGTGATTTACCTCAAATGGAGGCGATGTGTATCCCATTCCCCGGGGTACCCAAAATTCAAAACATTTATAATTGGGTCATGATGTTCAGGTAGTCAGCAATTTGAAAATGGTTTATACATTCAAAACTTCTTTCCTCCGCGCAATGCGCTCCCGGATGATCCGGAAAAACCTTGACCTTTCTTTTTCGCTGACCGCACTGATAAGTGTAGAGCGTCTTATCTGGTTGCGCAGATGATTATACATATTTTCATTAAAGGTAACATCCCGTGAAAGCATGAAGTTGATAGTAGTATGAGTCATGTACGACAATTTCTTACCATCCAGTATTGCCAGCATACTATTATCACCCAGCAATACTTCGTTGAAATACATACTGAATTTTGCCATAGGCTTTTGTTCCGGATCGTTTATATCAATCTTGTAACCCAGGGCAGCCTGCTTTTCGAGGTGAAACCAAAGCTTTTCTATGGTTTCGTAAAGTAAAAGTGCATCCCGGTCTGACTCAAAGACATCGCAATCGCGGTAAAACTCCACCTGGCGAAAAAATACACTCATGCTTTCTATATTCCAGATCTCGATACTGGGAATTTGGTTGTACAATTGAAGCGCTTTCTGGTCAAGCGCGAAAAGCTCATCGGGATAATCGGAAAACCTAAACTTCTTTTTTTCAAACTCAGGGAACTGGAAATAAGTCTTCAGCCAGAAAAACCATTTGAACGCGGCGATCTCACGGAACAAAAAATGGTGGAAGATGGGCAGGTCCTTGCAATTATAATAAAACTCCTTTTCCTTAAAACTGTTCATGTAGGCCATATTCTTTACCAGGCTAGTCAAATAACTCTCAAACCGAAAGTTCGCTTTATCGAGATATTGGCCCTGGAACACAATACTACCATTCTGTATATTCATCAACTGGTCGAGCGAAATATTGTATTTGACAGCGATCTTGTAAAGCTCCTCGAAAGTCAGTGTCTTTTCTCCCCGCATCCGCCGGTAAGCGCTGTCGGTACTGATATCAAGCAGGGAGGCAATTTCTTCCGCCATGGAATTTTCCTGCGATATCTTCCCTTTGATTGCCAAAAAAAGCTGTTGCTGTATTTCCTCGACGTTCATAAAGCAATGTTTAAAGATTCGCTTTACGCTCCTTTATCCTGTTGAGCATAATGCCAAAGAATATATTCCGTTGTCGTTCGCTGGTTTCACTGATAATGGTGGATCTTTTGATCAGTCTTTGCAAATCATCATAAGATCTGTTACAAAACTCCTCATCGCGTGTCGAAATATAATTTAGGGTATCATAGTTCAGGAATATCGTCTTCGCATTGTCGGTAACAACGAGGATCGTATTATCACCAAGCACTACGCGATTGTAAAAAAATGTAAAATTGTTTTTGCGGTTCTCCGGGCTTTCGTCAGGCATAAACTTGCAACCACGGTCTACCTGGTGTTTTAAGTGAACGAATGTCTCCTCCAGCGCCTCATATATAGTCCGGATGTCGGCAGCGGAAGAAAAATAACCTGACTCCTTATAAAATTCAATCTGTGAAATTGCCGCGTTCACACATTCTGTATTCCATATTTCGATTGACGGGATCTCGTTGTAAGCCCGGTTCAACTCCCTGCTCAGTTCAATGATATCCGGCGACACACAATTCATATCGAATCCCCGGGTTTTGAAATTCGGGTCCTCTATGATGGTATGCATCCAGAAAAAGTACCTGAACGCAATAACCGGCTCAAAATAAAAGTTGTGAAAGAGCGGCATATCCTTGGTTCGGTAAATTATCTCTTTGTGGATAAAGCTGCCAACCCATTTCAACTGCTTTAAGAGATCCTGTAGGTATTGTGCGTAATCGTAGTCCCGGACGTTTACCCGAACATCCCTGAAAAGGGTGGACCCTCCTTTTACATTCAACACATGGTCAAGTGATAGCTTAAAATACTGACAAAGCTCCCTAGCCTCATCGAGCACAATAGGAGTTTCCCCCCTTATGCGCCGGTAAGCGCTATCACTACTGATATGAAGAATTTCCGCGGTGAAATCTACCATAGACTTATCAGGTGGCAAAAGTTCCTTGATCCGACGGAAAAGAAACTCCTGAGATTGGTAGGTAGACATTGTGGTTTGGTGGTTTGGTGGCTCAAACTGCCCTCCGTGGCCGGCAAAACAGTCCACCCTTAAGTTAGCGCATTTTAGGAAAGGAAACAATTCTCCCCGCCCGGGCAGATTTGCAGTTTTTGCAAATAAGGAAAACGTTAAAGCAAAATTCAATTATATATACCCTGTTTGTGGTAGTAGTTTGGTATTATAAAACAAATACCATGAGCGCAAATCAATTAAACCGGGAGATCCTGCTGATCAAAGGCACCAGCTTTACAACGAAGGAACTCTCGGGCAATATACCCGGCGGCGTAGGAGGACAAAATTTCCTGAAGGGGCTGGAACAAGTCTGTTGGGCCGGCCTTCTTTGTGACTTGCTGCCTGGGATCGCTAAAGACCGGGATACAGGTACTGATTCCTATACCTGGCATGTTTTAACCGCCCGTCATTTCCTGCTGATTTGCCAGGGCGAGATCCCTGGCCCCGTTGAATCTGCTACCTCTGTTGACCCACATTTGTTCACCCCTACCCTCATCCTAAACTAAAGCATATGACCTAAGCCATTATTTAACCAAAACATTTTTTTATGAAAAGGCTCTTATTAGTTTGCGCTGCCATATGCAGCCTGGGAGTGATGTATGCCAACTCCAAACCGCTACAGTCATTATCGGCTCGCCAAATAACTTCAATTCGGACGAAGCCAACGCCGGGGCATCTATCAGGAAGTTATCCCCTTCCGAAAATCAAAACAACATTTAGGCCTGGCGGAACAAATATTCGAAATCACTACTATCAAAACGCACATGGCAATCCCCAAATAGGCGTGCTGTACTTGTGTG